>JARFQX010000186.1 GCA_029287555.1 Rubripirellula sp.
GTTTAGTCGGCTTGTTCGGGCTTCACCACAACGAAGCATCGATTGACGCACAAGCGGGAAGATTAAGCCGCTGTTGCGCCGTCAAGGCTCGATAGCCGATCGGTAGTGACCTCTTGATCAGCTCGAAGCGGTCGGCGGACAACGAGGCATGAAGTAGAATCGAGCATTGGGTATGCCCCATTTTCTTGCGTTACCCCACTGGTCGTTTTTCCGCATGTCGATTGCCCTCAGCGAATTCTGGATAAGGCTCGTGAGATCGGGCATCTGTGATGCCAACGGCTGCAAGCGGATCGCAGCGGCGTTCACCAAGGCTAACGCGGGTATGCCGCCGAGTGCAGCCGAAGCGGTAGCCCGATTCCTGGTGAAACGGGGCACGCTGACTCGCTATCAGGCCCGTTGTCTGTTGGAGAATCCCCCTCGCGACTTGCGGGCGGGCGGCTACCTGATCCGCTCGGGCGAAGCGCCGCCGCCGTTGGGTGGATGGGTCGAGGCGTCTCGAATCCGTGATCGTCGTGTCGGGATGTTGCGACTGGTCCAATCCTCGAGCGACGGGCCTGAGCTCATCAACGCGCTGAAACGGCATCAATCGGTAAGCGGTGAGGCCCTTCAGCCGTTGGAGTCGGAGATCTTTGATGCGTCGTTTCTCGTCTTTTCAGCACTGCCGTCGGGCCGATGCTTGCACGAGATGATCGCCGACGGTGAGAACAGGCCCGCAACCGAAGTCTGTCGGCTGGGCATCGAGATCGCGCGCGGCTTGGAGACGCTCCATGGCAACTCGCTGATTCATGGTCAAGTGCGAGCGGATCGTGTCTGGGTGGACGAACAAGATCGAGTCATCTTGTTGCGAGATCCCTCCGCGGCAATCTCCCTCGCTGACGCTTCGAATGCCTGGCTGGACACTCTCGAGTCGCCTTCCCTCTATGCGGCACCGGAACTTCAGTCCGCCGGCCAGGCACGCTCGGTTGCGACCGACATTTACAGTCTCGGTTGCCTGTTGTTCCGATTAGCAACCGGACGCTTCCCGTTCGATGGCCAAACCGAGCAGGAGATCATCGAAGCCCACCGCACACACACGCCACCGGAGTTGACCGAGGCAATTGAACGCGGCAAAGACGGGGACCCTCTTTTTCGCGTTCTGGCCTTCGCCATGGGCAAGCGTCCCACGGCGAGGTTCAGCACCGCGGCCCAATTGACCGGTGCCCTGAAGACGACGTCCAAGCTGCTCGATCAAGGGCCCCCAATTCCGGCTGACCCGAAGCAGGCTGACCCGAAGCCATCCCGAGGTGGGCGGACCAAATTGCCAGTGCCGGCAGCATCGGCGGAGGTGGGAACGAAACCGACGAAGTCGCTCAAACGCGGTTCGTTGGAACCAGCTGCCACCGCGACTCGCATCGCAAGCGCCGATGTAACCACGCCGACGGCATCGGAAACCCCGAGACGGCCCTCAGCCGAGCGACCGAATCAACCGCCGTCCGAACCACCGCCGTCCAAACCACCGGCGACCGAGACCAAATCGGCCGAGCCGTCCGTCGCCGGCTCGCAATCGCCCTTTGGTGCGGCCGCCGCTGCGGCTCCGACCGATCCGCAGGTCGTCGGGCCTCCGAAGCAGACCAGCGGTGAGGCATCACGTACTCGGGCCGTTCGGCGTCGACGAAAGAAGAAATCCAAGGCGCCGCTCGTTCTTGGCGCGCTTAGTGTTGCCGTTTTGATGTTGATCATCGGTTTGATCGCGGGAGGTCCGGGAGGAGCGGAGCGCCAAGAACGCGCCCCTCGGCCCCCCTTGCCAAGTGTCATTCCCCCGGTGACCCGTCAAACTCCCAGCGGTCCCGCGCAACCGCAACGGCAGCCCGCCGACGCCATCGCCGGCTACCAAGTCGTTGACGACCCGAAGTCGCTCTATGTGCCACCGCATCCGGCCACGTCAACGCCAGCACCGCTGGCGATGCTTCCGCCAGGCCCGGCTGTGATCGTCACGACTCAGCTTGCGAACATCCTTGAGGATCCAGCCGGTTCGGAGTTGATTGAGAGCTTTGCGCCGGAGTTGAGCGAACTGATTCAGCGGGCTGCAACTCGCGCGAAGCTGCCGATCGAATCGATTCGGCGCCTTTCGGTTGCCCTGCATCCTGGCTCGGAAGGTTGGCCCGAGGTATCGCTGGTCACCGTGTTGAAACAGCCGACCCTTGAAGACGATCTTCGGACGCGCCTGCAAGTCGACGCGGCGATGACTGCCGACCGCGAGACGATCTACGTGGGTGAGCCGGCCGATGGCGACGCCTACTTTTGGAAAGCAGCGGAAGACGGCGCGGTGTCGCAGTTTGCCATCGGGTCCGTTGAGCGAATGAGTGAGGTAGCCGCGCTTGGTGGGGAGGCGATCCCTTTACCCAGGTCGGCGCAATCGCTTTGGAGTAGCGTTAGTGGCGATTCTGAACTGATCGTCTTGGTCACGCCCAACTTCCTGTTCGCTGACGGGCGTCAATTGCTTCAGTCGAGCGCGCCCGAATTGATTGCCCCATTGAAACGTCTGATGCAGCCCGATGTGGCCGTCTCGCTGGTTTCCATCGACCTGTTTGACCAGGATCGCGTTTACATCGAGTCGAAGTTCGCGCCGAGCGGCGGGATCAGCGAAGCATTGCTGATGCAAAAGGTTGTCGAGACCACCGACCGCTGGGTTGAGTGGGCGGACCAATTCATCCTCGAATCGGTGGCCGATCCATCATGGCGGCTGCTTGCCTCGAGACTTCCCTCCATGATTCGGTTTGTCGTTGGACAGTTGCGTTTCGGGATTTCAGACGGGGCGGTCGTCGCGAATGTCTACCTTCCAACCCAAGCGTTTTCGCAAGTAACGCTGGCGTCGTTGCTGGCCATGAATACACCGCCATCCTCTGGAGCCGCACCGACCGTTGTTGAAACCCAAACGCCATTGAGCTTGGAGGAAATGTTGGACCGAGAGATGACGGTTTCATTCGATCAGGAGTCGCTTGAGTTTGCTTTGGAAGCGATCGTTAACGCATTCAAAGCGTCGTTGCCCGCCGAATCGACCATGCCACCGGTACGAATCATCGGTGGCGATTTGGAGCTTGGAGGCATCACTCAGAACCAGCAGGTCATCGATTTTTCCAAGACAGGCGTGCCGCTGCGCCGCGTCCTGACCGATCTGGTCGTCGGCGCCAACCCCGACAAGTCGGCGCAAGGTCCGGCCGATCCGAAACAGGCTTTGATCTGGGTCGTTGCCGACGATCCCGCCAATCCCGGTCAGCCAGCCATTCTGATCACAACTCGGCAAGCGGCCGAGACCAAGAGCTACGCGCTTCCAAGCGAGTTCGAGATCAAAAGTTCATCCCCAGAGTAGAAATCAGCTCCGAAGCTGTAGCCGAGCCTGTCCCAGACTCTGGTTCTTCCTGGATCTCCGCACGACCGCCGCATGGGAACAGGCGGAGTTCAAGCCGTCGCCGAGTCGGTCCCAAACTCTGGACGGTCCCCAAATTTCGCGTTTTTCCGATTGTGCGTCCGATCCGCCCTGGATGCCTCACACCTCTGGGGATTCTCTCTCACCATCGGAGGGCGGCTACGCGCCAGCATCCTACGCTAAAACTGGTTCGTCGAGTCGATACGTCAGGCAGTCAGTCCGGTGGCCATGCCCGTTGTGGATTACATTCCGATTAGCGTCGCAACGCTGCTTCCGTCGGAAGCAGTTGGGTTGGACCTCTACCAGCAGGAGCGTGAAACCAATCGACTCGTGCTCTATCGTGCAGCCGGTTACCCCCTCTCGTTCGAAGACCTGGAGCGTCTAAGGGGACGAGGCGTGCATCAGTTATTCATACGGCATGACTCTCGCGAGGTTTACCAGAAGTACCTGCGAGAGGTCGCGACGCGTGACGACTGCCAAGGCGTCCCGTTTCGGGCGCGAGCGGGAGCGTTGACGGAAGTCGTACGTGATGTCTTGCAGGTCGCCTTTGCCCAGCAAAGTCTCGACCAGACCGTGCAGGCCGCCGACGAGCTTGGCTCGCTGGCCGCTGAGATCCTGACAAAGGACTCCTTTGCGACCAACGGTCTATTCCGAGTCCTGCACCACGATTACACGACCTTCACCCATTCCGCCAACGTCGCGTTCTACTGCGGAGTGCTGGCGTCAGAACTTGGTTTCGATGGTGAAGCGATCAAGCAGGTGACCACAGGAGGATTGCTGCACGATCTTGGTAAGTTGGAGATCGCCAAGGAGCTCCTTTGCAAAGGTGGGCGATTGGATGAGTCGGAGTTTCGACGCATTCGTCTGCACCCTGTCATTGGCTTCAGAAAGTTGGCCCACCGAGAGGACATGGTGGAAGGTCAGTTGATGATGGCCTACCAGCACCATGAGCGGCTTGATGGAAGGGGCTATCCCGTGGGGTGCGTGTCATCGGAGATTCACCCCTGGGCACAGTTGTGTTCGGTGGTCGATGTCTTTGAGGCGTTGACCAGTCACCGACCCTATCGAACACCCATGCCATGTAGCAAGGCGATCATGCTTCAGCAGCGTGAGAGCGGAGCCGCTTTCAATCCGGAGATGTTGAAGTGTTGGAAGAGCATTATTCAGAACAGTTTCGTGAATTAGTCAAATCTCTCGATTGGCAGATCGAGCTGCCCATTGAGTGGCAAGACTTTTTCGAGGTCCGCGGTCAGGTTCCCTCGTTTGCTGACGACGAGCGGCACAATCAGCGGTTGAAAGCCCGCACTCATGGTATCCTCTGGTTCGAGCAATCGCTGCCTTTTCTTTCTCGGACAACTCGGCCCGTTGGTATCTACACGCGGGACTTCTCAAAACAAGGCGTCGGATTCCTGTCTCCGTTCGAAATCTATCCGGAAGAACATATTCGAATCGTCTTGCCAACATTCTGGGTGCAACTGTTGGTGGTTCGCGTGCGCCGCATCACGAGCAAGTGTTACGAGATCGGGGCGTGCCTGATTCGTAGGCATGATCCAACTCCGGATGCCTTCCGATCGGGTGCGTCGTGCGCGGATCCACAGTGTTTGCGGTGAAACTGTTTGCGGTGAAACTGTTTGCGGTGACTGTGTTTGCGCATGATACGCTCAAGCCATTAGCGGGGCTGCAGCTGCATCACGCGAATGGGATGTTGCGGCGTATCTTCCAAGTCAACGCGGTGTTCGACGTAATCCCAATTGCGTTCTTGAATCCATTCCCTGAATTCGTTCGCGATCAATCGGTAGGGGTCGCTCAGCAGCACTTGGCCTGGCAATTCCAAATGGTCGCGAAGACATTGCTCAAGTTCGGGCCATAGTTGGCGAAGATACGTCACGTCGCTGCCAAGAATTAAAGGAAACGGGGGCTCATCGAGCTGGTCGATTCCGAATCTTAGCCGGCGAATGCGGCATCGATTTCGCAATCCCCACGTGCTCAGCCGGACGAGCAGTAACGGATCGGAGACTCCATCGGTTATCGTTACTTGGGCGCCGCGGTGCGCGGCGGAGAGGCCAACGTGCCCCGTGCCGCACCCTAACTCGAGAATGCGGCGGCCACGTAAGTCGAATCGGTCGAGGTAGCGGTCCAATCCGGCCGCGGCTCGCCAAGTGGTTGCCCAAAACGGATCGATGACGCCTTGTTCACCCGCGTCTTGGCGACGACACGCGTCGATCAACATTCCCTCAGGGTCCGACGCAACCGCCAACTTGGCGGTCTTGCCTGCAATTCGCACGGCTTGCCAATGCCACGAGAATCGTTCATCGGCACGGCGGGCAACCGATAACCGCGACTTGCAACTTAACTCGAGCGGAGGACTCGATTCCACAAGCGACACCCCTCACTCTCCGGTAAGCCACTGAGCGACTTCGGCGGCAAAGTAAGTAAGAATGCAGTCGGCACCGGCGCGCTTGAAGGCCAGCAGACTTTCCAATACGGTCTGCTTACGGTCAAGCCAACCGTTCTCGGCCGCCGCGGCAAGCATCGCGTATTCACCGCTCACTTGGTAGACAAACGTCGGCACCGCGAACGTCTCTTTGACTCGGTACACGATGTCCAAGTAAGGCATCCCAGGTTTCACCATCACACTGTCGGCACCTTCCCTCAAGTCGAGCGCGACCTCGTGCAACGCTTCATCCGTCTGTGCGGGCGATTGCTGGTAAGTCTTCTTGCTGGCTTTGCCGAGATTGGCGGAGGAACCGACGGCGTCGCGAAATGGGCCGTAGAAAGAACTCGCATACTTGGCTGCGTACGACATGATCTGAACATTGCAGTGACCGGCGCCGTCCATCGCTTGACGAATCGCACCGATGCGACCGTCCATCATGTCACTCGGCGCGATCACGTCGCAACCAGCTTCAGCCTGGACGATCGCCTGCTGGCAGAGGACTTCCACGGTCTCATCGTTGACCACTTCGCCATCTCGAACCAAGCCATCCTGACCATGACTGCTGTAGGGATCCAGGGCGACGTCGCAGATGATGCCGATCTGATCCCCCACCTCCTGCTTGATTGCACGTACGGTTCGACAGACGAGATTCTCCGGGTTGACCGCCTCCCGGGCGTCTTCGGTCTTCAGATTCGAGTCGGTTGCCGGAAAGATAGCAATCGCCGGTAGACCCAGATCACAGGAGCGGGCCGCCATCCGAGCAATCTGGTCGGAACCCAAACGCTGCACACCGGGAAGACTGGGGACCGCTTGAGTTCCCAAACCATCAAACACGAACAGCGGCCAGATTAAATCGCTGACGCTCAGTTGCGTTTCCGCAAACAATCTCCGCGACCACTCGTGCCGACGCGTTCGTCTCATCCGTGTCGCGGGGAAAGGGCCACGGGAAAATTCTGGCATGCTTCAGTTCTCCTGCTCCATGGATTCTCCGTGCAGGGGGAATCCTCGATTCGAGTCGGATTTATCGGGCCGGGAGGCCGGGAGGGCGGGGATGCGGACCAGCCTATCAGCTTCCAAGCGGCGGTCGAGTGGAGCCGTCTTCGGAGCCCCCCGCCCCAGCAGCCCAGGAAGCGGGAACTCGACCCCGAGTTTGGCATTCAATCGATCGCTCAACAAAGGGTAAACTCCACCATGCCGGCCTGTGATCTCCTGATCAACCGCTTCCCGACGTCCGTTTCGGGTGAAAGCCCACCACTTCGCTCGTACTCCCCCTGTTCACGCCGCCCACGCCCGGAGAGACCGATGAAGACGCTTACGGCCGCAATCCCGATTGTCGTTGGTTTCAGCCTCACTGTCTCAGGGCTTCAAGCGGAGAACTTCATCGGTCGGCCGATCCACGCGGTGCTGTTCCCTTTCGACGGCCACACTTCCCAGATCCGCGACGCCCGGGACTGGCAACGCAACGCTGATGAGACCACTGTAAAAACCAATGCGGCCATTCCCGACATCAACGCGAAGGGCTGGGTTCCCTTGTTCAATGGTGTCGACCTTACCGGTTGGGTCCAGAAGAACGGAACCGCCACCTATCGTGTCGAGCAGTCCATGATCGTCGGAAAGACATCCGAGGGAAGCCCGAATTCGTTTCTCTGTACCGTGGAGGATTACGGCGATTTTGAACTGACGTTTGAAGTGTTCGATGATCCCGGGCTCAACAGCGGTGTCCAGATACGATCCAAGAGCCGTGCAGAGTTCAACAACGGCCGTGTGCACGGCCCCCAGGTCGAAATCGAAAACGCTCCGGGAGAGAGCGGCTACCTGTACAGTGAGGGAACGGGCCGAGGTTGGATCACGGCGGAGCGGCCGATTAAGGACGCCTACATCAATGGTCGGTGGAATCGATACGTGGTCCGAGCCAGGGGAGACCGGATTCAGACATGGGTCAACGGTCGGTTGATCGTCGACATTTGCGATCCCGAGTCAGCCAAGCTTGGATTCATCGGACTTCAAGTCCATAGCATCTCGCGTGAAACCGGCCCCTTTGAAGTTCGCTGGCGCGACATTCGCATTCGCGAGTTGTAGTGTCTCAGCGCGAAGTGTCCCGATTTCTTGGGGCGATTGCTTTGCATCGTTCCGCTTCGGCGATTCGGATGGTCCGCGACGGTCAAATGTGGCTCGGCACTTGATCGGGGCAGTCCGGGCGCATGTTTCACATGCGAGGCCTGACGCGTTTTGAATTTGCGCTATTTGACATCACCCTCCCGCTTGGTCGAACGTAATGTGAACGGTGCGTAGGGATTGTGTCGGTCAGGTACCCTTTGATCCTTCGATTTTGCGGGTCAATCGGGCAGCAACGACTGATACGCATCTGCGGTCTCTTAGGGTAGCTCACGTGGTGACGCATGTGCGTCTTCTTATTGGTAATTGGGCTTCTTCGTGTCGGGAAAGTCCGTTCAGTCAGCCTGATTCAGTCGATGACTTTCGCTGGTGAAGTACCGGGTGCCGGATGGAGCTGGCATCCTCAACCAAACGGAAAGTGATCGATCTCATGGATGAGTCTAAAGGCAAGGATGTCCTGACACGCCGGCTGGCGCTGGCGTTGAGCATTTGCTGCGCAAGCGTGACCGCTTCCGCGGCCGACCCGCCGACGAAATCTGGGGAGGCCTCGCTGCGGCACCTTCTCACGCGGGGATGGTCCGATTCGCCAACCCTGCCTACTCCGATTCCCGAAGCGCTCGTTGCGGAAGTGACACCTCCGCCGATGCCGCAGGCCGAGGAATTCAATCCCGGTTTGACCGATGCCAACGGTCGGGATTCGGAAGTTACGTCCGGACAGACGACCGGATCCTTCGATGCCGGATCCTTCGATGCCGGGGATCGCCAACGAATCGAGGAAACGAACCGCGTTTCCGAACCGCGGGTTTCCCTATCCGAATTGATTCTCGGTCGCAAGTCGATCGATCGCGGCAAGCTGGTTCAACAAGCGAAACCAATGGCAACGGTGCCGGGCAGCGGATCCGATTCGACGCCGAAATCAGGACGACGGAAGGTCGAGCAGGACGATGCTTCAGTTTCACCGCCGCTTGAGGATCATGCGGATTCGACCGGCGACGGGAAATCCGAGCTCGTTGACTCGAACCCCGTCGAGACAAGTCAGGATCGACCACAATCTCTGGCCGATTTCTTGCGGGCCAGCCGAACACGTCGGTCAACCTCGACACAGCCGTCCCCCAACTCTCACGCGCTCTCGAATGAGGAAACTGTTGATCAATCGATGATTGCACCGCCGGCACGAAAGCCACTGCCGACCCGGAAAAGCTTGGAGAAGCAAGCTTCGTCGACGCGACAAATCGTGCGAGCCGCCCCGAAAATCGTGACGGGTTCCACGCGCACCGATTCATCACCCACCGAGCGACGGGAGATCGTCCAGCCCGAGCCGAGCGACGCGGCGCGAACCGCCGGGAAGAGCACCTTTCCAGAACTCTCGCCGCCCGTGCGTCCGGGCTCACCGTCTTCGACGCTCGCGGCGATTCCGCCGCGAGTTCTGTCTGTGCCGGCCGCTGGCGTCCCAACTCCTTCCGCGGAGGAGAAGGTCCAAGAAGATGGCGAGTTCCAGGTGCGATCGGCCGAAGCATCGAGTCGCTCGGTCGCCGAAGTGGCAAATCGCGGTGGAGCTTCCCCAGCCCGTGAGCCAAGCACCGGCAAGATGCAAGCGAAGCCCGCCGAAGCGATGCGTGTCGCCTCGTCCGTCAAGAGGGAACAGAACGACGCGGCAGGGAAAATTGCAGGTCGATCACAGGATGGCCCATCCATCCAAGAGGAGCCGCTTCCACTGGCCGACCCGCTGCCAAGCCCGCCACTTTCCCACCTCGCGGGCGACTACCCGATGCTGCCGATACCGGCCTTGGAGACGGCTCAATCGTGTCTTCCTCCGGAAGGCTTGCCACTGCCGACGCCGTCGGTGACGCTTCACACGACACGCCTGCTGGAGGTGGCCCAACGATCAATCGTCAAGTCGGAACAAAGTCTGAATCGTGGTGCCACGCACACTTCGCGGAAATACGCCATTGAGGCGATTCAGTCGGTCATTGCGATGCGAGACGCCCAGGCGGGCGGCAATCAGCACAGCCAACAACTTGAGCGGGCCTTCGACGCAATTCGCGAAAGCAAGGATTTTTGCGGCGAATTCGGCACGGTGGATACCAGTGCACTGCAGCGGATGGTTACCGTCCACGAAACCGTCGCGTTGAAGGACCAAGACCTCAGCGATTTCACAGCCTTTGAGGCAACCGAGGTCTACCTGAATTACGCCAAGGAACAGCTCGTTTTGGCAACTGGCGGCGTCCGAGAGGGAAGCCAGGCGCTGTTGCTGTTGGGCAAAGTCGAGTTTCAGATTGCTGAACCGGGCGATGCGCATGCGACCAGCGTCGCTGTCACCGTCCAGCGAGCAGCCGTCGAAGCCGATCAATTCTACGCCGTGGGATACCGAGTCTTGGGAACCAGCCTGCTGCGGCTTGGGTTGGTTGAAGAGGCGGCGGATTGCCTGATCGCGAGCCTGCGAATTGAGCCGACACGAATGGCCTACGAAAGCTTGCTCGAGGTCTCGCGCCGACTTGGCGATGTTGATACCGCACGAGTTTGCATGAAGGCACTCCAGGATCCCCGAATGGACGAGGGCAGCCTGGTGAAGAGTCTCACGCCGGAACAGTTTGCAACGACCTACCGGCCCAACCCGACAACGAGAAACGCTGACAGCCCCTCGCCGATCCAGGCTTCGAGTGGTCCGAAAGAGATTAAGGCTCAAGCAAAGCCCGCCGCTCGAATCGGATTCGGATCCCTGTTCCGATTCGGACGGAAGTAGTCCCCGCGCGAACGCTCGATGCATCAAGGACGTCAGCCCTCGATCCATGAACCCAGCCCTTTTTTGAGACCCGACGATGTGGATATCAGCAATGGCCACGATACCGAAAAACCTGTTCCGGCTAACCATGGTGCTTCTTGTTGCGACGAGTTGCTCAGCAGCGTTCGCACAGACCCACCACGCGCCGACCCACCTAGTGAACCAGTCGACCGCCGAGTGGCACATCGCAAGTAGCATGAGCACCGCGCCGTGCAACCATTGCAACTGCGGGATTTGCTTGGAGTGCGTCGATCGCGGCGGCGAAGAGCTGATCGGTGGTTTCGGCCTTCGTACCGGCATTGGCCCACCCTGCAAAGTGCACGACCAGTGCTGGCAGTGTCCCTACCGTGCACCCTTCAATCAGTTTGGGCCGGGAGAGTACGCAGGACCGGCTCGGGCGATGAGGATCCCGGAGTATCGACTGCGAAGCGGCGATCAAGTCCTGTTCGTCTTCATGTTGGTGGGCTTGCGAAGCGAGGGCATGTATCGCTTGGCGGTTGGTGACGAGTTGTTGATCGAGTCCGAGGCGGATGAGACATTGACTCGCGGTGATCTTACCAAGGGACTGGTGATTCAGCCTGACGGAACGATTACGCTGCGGTTGATCGGGGAAGTTCACGCTGCCGGTCAAACGATCGAACAATTGAGGTCGGTGATTAACGAGCGTTACAAGCGTTTCTATCCCGATCCCGCGATCGATGTGACACCGGTCAATACGGGGACTGCCGCGGCCCGAGTCCGTGAGGCAGTCAGCGGCACCGGAGGCTTCGATCCTCAGGAGATCGCGTTAACGATCACCCCATCCGGCGAGATCCGCCTGCCTCGCATCGGCAGTGTGCAGGCACAAGGTTTGACACTGGAGGAACTCAAGGAAGAAGTCAATCTCCGCTACGACGAAGTCGTGGGAGGACTTGAAGTCGAACCGTCGCTGGAATCACAGGCCCCACATAACATCTATGTGCTGGGTGAGGTCAACACTCCCGGTCGATTCAACCTCAATGACACGCCGACGACGGTGCTTGGAGCACTTGCCATGGCGGGTGGACACGTCCCCGGGGCGAACCTTCGCCAGGTGGTCGTCTTCCGTAGGGGCGATAACTGGGAACTACTTTCCACGCAGCTTGATCTACGTGGTGCGATCCTGGGACGTCGAGCCCATCCCTGCGATGAGATCTGGGTGAGGGACGGTGACGTTATCATCGTCCCGGCGGCGCCGATCCGACTGTTCAACAACTTTGTGCGACAGGTATTCACCGAAGGGATTTACGGGATCTTCCCCGTCAGTGGCTTCTACAACCTTCGCAGCAGCGGCGGCGGCACGACGATCATCTCAACGCCGTAGGTTGTTCCTCATCCAGTCCTCAGACTGCTTGTTTCCGCCGGCGGCACTGGTCGCCGGAGAGACAACAGTCTGGGACAGACTGGGCGACCCCTCGGTCTAAACGACAGAGAAACCGTCTTCTTCGAGTAATCCGGTCAGCACGCGTTTGGCGGCATAGTCACCGTGCACCAGCCGGATCGCCTCGGCTCGTTCGGGCATTTCTCGAACAAAGTCGAGCAAATCCGCCTGGTCAGCGTGCGCCGAGTAGCCGCTGATCTGATGCACGTCCGCGGCGATGTCATAGCGGCGACCGTCGAGCCTCACCCACTCGGCGCCGCGGGCAATGAACTGGCCCGGTGTCCCTCTGGCCTGGTAACCGACGAAGATGATGTCCGTGTTGGATTGGCCGATGAACCGCTTCAAGTAGTTGACCACACGACCACCGGTGCACATCCCGCTTCCCGCAATCACGATCGCCGGAAGTTGGTGCTGTTCCAGGTAGTCGAGAAGTTCCCGATGCTCTTGATGGTGATTGACCGTGGTCAGGTTCTCGAAGACCAGCGGTTGGTCGTCCGTTTGAACGAGTCGTTGTGCCTCGACGCTCCAGAAGTCCCGCATGCTCTTGTAGATCTGGGTGAATCGTGTCGCCAATGGCGAGTCGACGATCACGTCCACTCGTTTCATCAGCGTTCGACCCTCGGTTTTTTGAACGCTTTCGAAGATGCCATTCATTTCGTAGAGCAGCGATTGGGTGCGCCCCAAGCTGAACGCTGGAATGATCGTGATGCCATTGTCCGCCAATGTCTTTCGCAGAATCTTCTCCAACGCCTGCTGACGATCGGCCGGACGCTCGTGGAGTCTGTCGCCGTACGTGCTTTCGAGGACCAATAGATCGGCGCGCGCAGGAAGCGATGGCGGTTTGAGCAGCGGATCGTGTCCGGACCCGATGTCACCCGAAAAGACCACTGTCTCGTCATCGGGCAGTCGCACCTCAAAGATTGTGGAACCAAGCACATGGCCGGCGGGACGCAAGCGGATCTCGACACCGTCCGAGATTGGATGCCACTGGTTGTAGGCAACCGGCCGCAGTAGTTTTCCTACTTGGTCGAGAAATCGTTTGATCAAATTCCTGGACCGGGTAAAACCGATGCGAAGCGTGTCTTCCATCACAAGCGGCAGCAACTTGGCCGTCGGTCCGCTGCAGTAAATGGGATGCTCAAATCCGGCGGCCAACAGGTAGGGAATGCGTCCGCAGTGGTCGACGTGAACGTGCGTTAGAAGCAGACACTCAATCCCCGCCAGACTGAACTCGATCTCCGGGTTGGGATGCTTGACCGCTTCCGAGCCTTGAAAGATCCCACAATCAACCAACAGGCTCTTGCCCTCTCGCCAGACCAGTTGGTGGCATGAACCGGTCACACCTTCGTGAGCGCCGTGATGAATCAATTTCATGGGTGGGGTGGGACCAAAGGTGTCAAAGGTCGGATCGATAGAAAGCTTGCCGGGATGAGGCAGGCAAAGCGAACCGCGATGCAATGCCTTCCTCGGCGATAGAAGCATATTCAACTTTGTCGTCGTTCGTCGCCGATCGCTCGCTGATCGCGGTGCGACGTGTCCTGAAAAAGGGGGCGACAACGAGCTTGTGAAGCGGAGGGGCCGCTGCCGGCTTTCGGTTTTTGACTGCTCGCCCGGTCTCCATGAAAAAGTTGGAAGTGCTGAAGAAGATAGGCGTCAAACTAGCAAATCAATTACGAGGTCCGATCATGGCAAAATATTTCGTCCAATCCGGTACGCTGCGAAGCGTGGTCGAAGCAGAATCAAGCCGAAGAGCGGCACTTTGGGCCATTCATCAGGCGATGCAACAGGTGTTGCCGCTCGATGCCGGGCCGTCAACCGCATCGACCGACGAGACGCAGTCCCATTGCGAACCGGTGCGCGCCGTTCTTTCCGGTCGGCTTCGGGTCAGTTCGTCAGGGTTTGACCACAGCGATGCGACTCAGCTGGAAACGTTGGAGGTGGTCAATGAGTGGAACCAAATGGTCCTGACACTCGACCGGCTCGAGAAGATGCTCTATCGCGCGGCATAGCCGGGGGCTAGGTGTCAGGTGTCACGTGTCAGCTGTCAGTTTTCAGGCGTCTGGAACCTCGTTCCTGTCACGACTTCTCCCCTTTGGCGAGGTAGCCGGCGCTGGTTTGGAAGTAGCGTCGGCGTCGCTGGGCGGGCGCTTCGTCGGGCTGCGAGGCGGCTGCCAGGTCGGCCAAATTGGCTTGGCAATAGCGACAACCGATCGTTTCGAGATGGAAGCGAATGTAGTCGGCGGGATCCGCGGGAAGCGCCCCGAGGACATACTGGCCGAGTTCCGCGCGGCTCGGGCAGGAGAGCCGAGACCGTCTCCAAATGGCACCCAGGGTGTGCAGGCCGGCCGATTCCCGTCCACGAACCTCGAACAGACGCTGACGCAACTCGCTATCGCTGCGGAGTTCATGTTCCAGTTCCGAGCAGCGGGCCGCAGGCAATGCCTCCTCTAGGAAGGCGACCAGCTCGGCATCGGTGAAATGGCTCATTTTCCTGCCACCCTAAACAGGTTTATCCGTCGAAACGGCTAAGGCAAAGCGTCACGTTCTGGCCGCCGAAGCCAAAACTGTTGTTCAGTGCATGGCGGACCACGGCCTCCCGGGCCTGGTTGGGAACGTAATCGAGATCACACTCGGGATCGGGATTCTCGTAGTTGATCGTCGGGGGAAGGACGGAATCCCTGATTGACAGCAGACAGACAATCATTTCCGTCACGCCGGCGGCGGCGATCAAGTGTCCCATCATGCTTTTCGTGCTGCTAACCGGGACCTTGGCTGCGTTCTCGCCGAAAACCTCTTTGCAGGCCTTCGTCTCGACTTTGTCATTGACCGTCGTGCTCGTCCCATGCGCGTTCACGTAGTCGACCTCGGCCGGCGATAAACCCGCGTCGGCAATTGCCATCCGCATCGCGGCGATGCCACCGTGGCCATCCGGTGGGATATCGGTGATGCGGTACGCATCGGCGGTGGTCCCGTAGCCAGCGACTTCGCCGTAGATCTTCGCACCGCGTTCCTCGGCTGCTTCCAACTCCTCCAGAATCACCATGGCCGATCCTTCGCCAAGCACAAAGCCATTGCGAAGCCGATCGAAGGGGCGGCTGGCTTTGGTGGGTTCATCGTTGCGTTCGCTAAGTGCCGTGAGCAGGTTGAACCCGGTGACGCCGAACGGGTGAATCATGCTGTGCGTACCGCCGGCAAGCATGACATCCGCATCGCCGCGGCGAATCATCTCGGTCGCCTCGCCGACCGCTTGGCTGCTCGCTGCGCACGCGGTGAGGCAATTCGAATTCGGGCCTTGGGCATTGAACATCGTGGCCAGGTGAGCCGCGGGCATGTTCGGTTCCTGCTCCAGTTCAACCGCTGGGTCGAGAAGTTCGAGTCCGGCCGCGATGAACTTCGAGGCATCGTACTGGCCATCGGCGAGCGCGGCCGACATCATTTTGCTGAACGTCAGGAAGTCTTGATTCCCTTCGCCACTTCCCAGGTAAACGCCGAACCGCGTCGGGTCGCCTATGGAATCGAGGACCTGGCTATCGGCGATCGCTTGTTTGGCAGCACCGGCCGCAAACTTCGTGTGTCTACCCCGATTCTTCCATTGATCGGCTGGCTCCCCGCATTGAGTGATGTCCCAATTCTTGACTTCCGCACTGATCTGGGTCGGAAAGCCGCGGGCGTCAAACAACGTGGTTCGAGCCACACCACTTTTGCCTTCCTTGAGTCCAGACCAGACCGTTTCGGGATCGTGACCCATGGGGTTGATCATGCCGATTCCGGTAACGACGACACGGCGACGCATGGGGAAGTTCTCTTTGCGAGATGGGGAAAGCGGAGAGAGCGAAAAAGCCAGTAGGTTTCTAATCCGCCGCCAACAAAGCCGGATAGTCGGAAATCGGATTCCTGTCGGAGTCGACCGCCACGTTAAAGAAATTCATGGCCCGCAACATCGATCGCAAGTCCACGGGTCGGAACAACGGGCCATCGGTAAAACGTCCCTCTTCCAGGAAAGCGAACATCAGACCGATTTCGGCTTGCAGCTTGCCCTCGCAATGGCTCTTGCCGACGACCGTCGCACCCACGTCCTGCACGCTATCGAGATGAACCTCGTAGCAGAGCTGGTCACCCGGGCGGGCGGGTTGGTGGAACTTCGACTTGCCGACCTTCGCCAGCACGACATGCTTCTCGAACGAAAAATGCTCGGCTACCAAGATCCCACCAAGCTGGGCCATGCCTTCGATGATCAGCGTCGGGGGATACATCGGGTAACCCGGACAATATTCATCCAAGACCTCCTCGCCCAGGGTCACATTTTTGACACCGCAGGCGTGGCTGCCGCTTGAGAATTCAGTAAAGCGGTCGATCCAAATCCAGCGCATTGATCGGCACGGCCAGTGGGGAACAGGATCAAGCCAGGCTGTTTCTAGCCGAGCTTGCTTTTGACATAGCTGCACAGGTCGCGAACGGTCAAAAGGTTTCCAAAGTCTTGAACCCGAGGGTTCTTTTCAAACTCCGACAAATCAGCCCAGGGCATCCGCCGCTTTAACTCCGCCATGCCCTCGGCGGTCACCACTCCGTCCTGGACGTATTGACTGTTTGTCAGGATGTCTTCGGGCGAAAGTTCTTCCCGCGGGATGGTGATGTCGAATGCTTTCTCGAGCTTGAAAACAATATCGAGGAAGTCGATCGATTCGGCGCCAAGGTCCCCGACCAAGGTTGCGTCTTCCGTGACTTCGTCATCATCAACGCCCAAGGCATCAACAAGTGCCTCTTGAACCTTCGCAAAAATGTCTTCTTCGGCAAGTGCCATGGGTGAATCCTTCTCGGATGTCTTAGTGAAATGGGATAAGTGTTTTGTTCAAGACGAACTCGTGGCGGTCGCGATGTCACCGAAGAGCTCGTGAAACTGTTGCTGACAAAGCGATCGAACCTGCTCGTCCGTTTCGAGCCAGGCCGGTTCGTGGGTCTCACAACGTTCCAAAACCAACCGCGCCGAAACGGTGACGCGGCCTTGTTTGGAAGCCGTGGCTTTGACGGTGGTTTGGCTTCCCTCCTCCTTCACCGCTTCAACCGAAATCTCAAGCGTTTCCCCGGGGCTGAGAAAGTCGCCAAACTTGACACTGCGGGCTTCCCGAAGCAAGACCAGTGGAGCCTGGAATTGATCCCCGGTTCGGATCATCCAAACTGCCGCCTGATGCAAGGCTTCAAGCATCATGACCCCCGGCATCACGGGGAACCGCGGAAAATGGTCCTTCAGGTAGTCTTCGTCCGCACGCAAGGTCCGTTCCGCCGTCAGTCGCTTGCCGGGCTCGAGCGACGTGATTTTATCGAGTTGACAGTATTTCATCTGCGCGGGATTTCATCTGCCCGGGGACGACTTGGGATCGAGCCCAGCGAGGGGTCGTGGTTGTTTTGAC
>JARFQX010000195.1 GCA_029287555.1 Rubripirellula sp.
ACAACCGGCGCCGCCGTTTGGATCGGAGGCTATTTCTTCTCGACAACCGGCGTCATCGTCGGCTACACAGCCGCAATGTCCCTCGTGCTTGTGCCGGCCCACACCTTGGCCTACCTGAAGTTTAGAAAACCGTCGTCACCCAGTTAACAGCTGATGGCTCTCACGGCGGCACCAAGGCACGGCGTTCTGATCACCTCTGTGTCTCCGCGCCTCCGTCAGAGACTCCGCGCGAGGGAAATCAAAATTGACTACCCCTTGGAACGAGTGATCCGAAGAAAACTACGACCAAACCCGATCCGAACGCCAATCCCGCATGGAAACCATCGCGATCCACTGGCCCTTGCGGGAACTACCTCCACGAACGGAATGGTTCGATGGATATCGTACAATCGCGTACATCGTTCGCTGCGAGTAGGCTTGGAAAGTGGAAACGCTTCGAAAAAACCCCTAGTGCTTTGTCAGAATTCAAAAAATGGGGTTGAACCGGGGTCGGGAAAAGGGGTCAGACACCAAAAGTGCGAAGCACCCGAAGGGCCGTTCCGGCTTTTGGTGTCTGCCCCCTTTTCCCGGCCACCCAAAATCCAAGGTTTGACAAAGCACTAGCGGTTCCTTGCCACCAGGGAATCGACATGCGGTTTGCCAAAGTCCGAGAAACGCGGCCCACATTCCAGAGACGGGGATTCAACCCAGAGACGGGGATTCTACATGATTCACTTCCGTGCCTTGATGCGAACCGGTTGCTGCCGGTTGTTCCCATGTCATTTGCCATGCAGAATGACGACGCTTGCTCTCATAGCGGTTACGGCCCTGATAACCACCCTAGCCCTTCATGCGTCTCTCGCGAGAGCCGATTCAGCAGGTCGTCCCAACATCGTTTTGATCTTGGCCGACGACCTAGGTTGGAGCGATACGACGCTATTCGGAACGACGAAGTTCTACCAGACACCCAACATCGAGCGTCTTGCCGCGCGCGGGATGAGGTTCACTCGGGCCTATTCTTCGAGCCCATTGTGTTCGCCGACCAGAGCGAGTGTCTTGACGGGGCTCAGTCCGGCTCGCCATGGCATCACCTCGCCAAATTGTCACCTTCCGAAAGTGACGCTCAAGGCGACCGAAACGATCAGCGGTTCGCCAAAACAGAAAGCCACCATTCCCGATTCGGTGTCACGGTTGGATACGAAGTACTACACATTGGCCGAGTGTCTGCGCGACAATGGATACGCAACCGGACACTTCGGAAAGTGGCATCTCGGACCGGAACCCTATTCGCCGCTGGAACATGGTTTCGACGTGGATGTTCCCCATCATCCCGGGCCGGGACCTGCCGGTAGCTATGTTGCGCCCTGGAAGTTCAAAGACTTCGATCACGATCCGGATATCCCCAACGAACATATCGAAGATCGAATGGCGAAAGAGGCAGTCGCCTTCATAGAAAAGAACAAGAACGAGCCGTTTTTTCTGAATTACTGGATGTTCGGTGTCCACGCACCGTTCGATGCCAAACAAGAACTGATCGAAGAATACCGAGAACGGGTGGACCCCGAGGATCCGCAGCGAAGCCCGACCTATGCCGCCATGATCGAGAGCATGGATGACGCGGTCGGGACATTGCTTGACGCGTTAGACCGTCTCGAGATCGCCGACAACACGATCATTATCTTTGCTTCCGACAACGGCGGGAACATGTACAACGAAATCGATGGCGGACCGCCAACGAGCAATGCGCCGCTACGAGGTGGCAAGGCAACCATGTACGAAGGAGGTGTCCGCGGACCAGCGATCGTTGTGCAACCCCACGTGATCGAAGCGGGCTCGCGAAGCGACGAAATCATCCAAAGCAGTGATTTTTATCCGACCTTGTTGGAGATGCTTTCGATCAAGTCGCCGTCGAGTCAGGTTTTCGATGGTGTCAGCATTGTTCCCGCCTTGCACGGAAAGTCGCTCGATCGCAATGCGATCTTCACCTATTTCCCGCACGCTCCAGGCGTGCCTGATTGGTTGCCGCCATCGGTCAGCGTTCACCAAGGCGACTGGAAACTAATCCGGATCTTCCACGGTGGCGAAAATGGCCAGCACCGTTACAAGCTTTTTCACCTAAGAGATGACCTTGGCGAAAACGATAATCTGACCGCCCAAATGCCGGGACGTGTGCGCCAACTCGATGCTCTGATCGAACGGCACCTTGTCGAAACGAAGGCGGTTCGGCCACGGCCGAATCCAAACTTTGATCCATCGAAGTATGACGCTTCGTCCGAAGGGAAAGCACCGTTGAGAGGTGGATCGAACGCTCCAAAGAGAGGAAGCGCCAGGCCGATTGGCAAACCCGCCGCTGGCTGGCAGCCCGGTGGTACTTGCAAGATTTCGGTTTCCAACGGCGTGCTTGAAGTCAACAGCAACGGAAAAGACCCGCACTTGAGCTTTCAACTGCCCAGGCCCCTGGATGAGGACTCATTCACCTTGAAAGTCAGGATGAAGTCCGATGCATCGGGTCCGGGGCAGGTTTTTTGGAAGGTTGCGGGGCGACCCTACTCGGCCGAACGAAGTCAAGCCTTCCCAGTCAAACACGATGGGCTTGAACATGAGTATGTCATTAAGTTTTCGGCATCGGCTCCCGTGCTCGGTGTGCGAATCGACCCGGCGAGAGCTCGCGGCGTCATCGAAATATCGCAAATGCGATTAACCAGCGACGAAGGCGACACCGTCTACCAGTGGAAGTTCTAGCGCGACTCGAACTGCAGATCCGGCGCGACAACCAACGAAGAAGGCATGAAACGCTTAGCGACTCGTATCTTGTTTGCGGTGTGTTTTGCGCCGTGCGTTTCCGTTTGCTTCTCGGCGGATCGGCCAAGATTCTTGTTCGTGCTAACAAAAACTCTGGGAGCCTGCTTGAGCTCATCACTTCGGGGCTCAAGACACCTCATCTAGCAGCTCGGACGTCCAAGCATTGCTGAACTTGCGATGCGGGTCAACTTCGCTACACACTCGTGCAAATCTTCCAAAGGCTGGATAAAGCTCACGAAGTTCGTCTGGTGGCATCGGACAGAGCTTTCCCCAGTGCGGCCTCGCCTCGAAGAGCCGAGACATGCTGGAGGCCAGGAACTTTGCGAGGCGTTCGAACTCGTTTCTCGCTCGCCCGCGATGATAGTTGGTCAGCGTAATTGAGTACCAGGCATCGCCCGACGGTGGCGTGGCCGCGATATCGCCGTTGCTAGATGCAACCTCATCGGCATTGCTGGCCATCGATATCAGCGTATCGTCTGGCAAAATTTTTCTGACGCAGATCGGATAATGGTGGCAATAAATCCCGCGCAGTTCGGCCAGCTCTTTGGCTCGGTTTATCGATTCGAGCTGGCTTTGAAACGCTGGATCGACGACGGCCGCGCCGCCGCCCGCGGTTTCCAGCGTATTCTTTAAGAAGTGAAGAGCAGCGTCGAGTTTGGCCCTTTGCACGAACAACTCGATCTCTACGTGCCGGAACAATTCGTGCTCCATAACCAGTTGACCACTGGACGCACCGATGACTCGCCAGTTGCGGATCACACAGGCCGGGACGACCGTACGGAACATCGTGCGAATCGCAGCGTGCATCCTAACGATCCGCACAACGAACAGAATCAAAAGATGCATGGCGATGTCGAACACGAGAAAACGGTACCACTGATACAGCGACCGTGTCCGCGACGCCGGGGCGCCGACCTCGCGTCGATGCTGGGCGAAATACGTCCATCGCCACGGCACCAGGTAAAACTGCTGCAAAGGAAACTCCGTCTCCGCGTCCAAAACCGTTCGGAGAGCGGGGTATTCCTGAAAATGTTCTTCAACCGCATAGAGATCGCGACACCGCATGGTGAGGCTCAGGATCACTCCGGTGCATCCGAGTGAGCATCGCACGGCGCGAAGTTCATCACCGCCGGTAATCTCTTCAATGACGGCTTGTCCGCTTTCGCGGTCGTATCGTGCGACGCGGGCACTGGTGACATAATGCGAAAGCGAATGTCGGCCTGAACCGTGCGTCCCGGTTGCAATCGCTCCGGCTACTGTTTGTTCAGTGATGAATCCAACGGAAGGCAACGTCCACTGCTTGAGTCGGCGCAGTTCGGCAAGCAGACGTTTGATCTGGCAGCCGGCTCCGACGCGCACCGACGGTTCGCCAACGTGCTGCTGGGGCTCGACTTGATTGAGGTGCCGTAGATCGAGCAAGACGTCTTCACTTACGAGCACTCGGCTCCATGAATGACGTTTTCCTACGCAACGAATTCCTCGACCTTTATGGCGGTCAAGAACCGCCAACACCTCGTTTTCACTCGAGGGCGTATAGAACTGCTGAGGCGCGATTTCGACGTTCCGCCCAAAGTTCGTTTGCTGCATGGATGCGGGCCAACTCAACAACGCGTGGAAAGCTGATTTCTCACCGGGTAATCGACGGGAAGAAACTCTCGTGATGCGACGACCGGGAGCGTCTCCGATTGAACGATTGTAAGCTCTCTTGAGCCTCCCGTTGTCTCTTTCGCTTCTCTCGGCAATCGACACGACGGCTTGATCGCCTGCCTCTCGAACCGGCGGCGTCAGCACGGGCGATCCCAGTAGCTGTTACGAGTAGAATGAATACTTCGTGGCTCGCCCTGACTTGCACGATCTTCCCTGGCTGAGGCCGAGAAATGGGTCAGGCGGCGAGAATCGTGGATTACCAGAAGGGCTACTTCCCATCGACTGTTTTAACGAGTTCATCATGCGTGTTCTGCATTTTGCCGTGTTCCTGGTTGCAGCTTGTTTGCCATCGATCGTTGTGGCTCTCGAGGATCCGCCGAACGTCATTTACATCATGGCAGACGATGCGGGCATCGGTGATTTTGGTTGCTACGGTGGCAAGATCATTCGGACGCCGAACGTCGATCGGTTAGCGGCCGAAGGATTGAAGTTCACGCAGCACTACAGCGGCAGTACCGTCTGTGCTCCCTCGCGAAGTGTCTTGATGACCGGTCAGCATACCGGACACACTCGTGTGCGGGGCAACAAGAAAGTGTCGCTGTTGGAAGAGGACGTGACAGTTGCCGAATTGATGAAACAAGCCGGCTACGTTACCGCCGCGATGGGTAAGTGGGGACTCGGAGGTTCAGACAGCCCCGGAGCTCCTTGGAAACAAGGCTTCGACCACTACTTCGGTTACCTCAGTCAAACGAATGCCCACCATTACTACCCGGAGTTTCTTTGGAAGGATGGCGGCAAGGTTCTTTTTCCAAACAATCCAAAAGCGCGAACGCACTACAGCCACGACTTGGTGACCCAAGAGGCGTTGGCTTTCATCAAATCGAATCAAAGAAACAGGTTTTTCTTGTACCTGCCCTACACCGTTCCCCACGTCGATTTGGATGTGCCCGATGATTCCAAAGCGGAGTACTTGGGCAAACTCGGGATGGAAAAGACATACGGCAAACCGGGAGGCCAGCACTATCGGCATGAGAAGAACCCTCGGGCAACTTTCGCCGGTATGATCGGGCGACTTGATCGCGATATCGGGACGATCATGCAGTCGCTCAAGGAGCTTGGACTGGACGAGTCAACACTGGTGATCTTTTGCAGCGACAATGGGGCCACTTCCGCCGGTGGTGCTGATCCCGAGTTCTTTAATAGCAACGGGCCCTATCGCGGGATCAAACGGGACCTTTACGAAGGCGGCATCATCACGCCGATGATCGCCCGTTGGCCGGGAAGAATCGCGGCCGGAACGACGACTGACCATATTTCCGGCTTCCAAGACTTCTTGCCCACGATGGCGCAGTTGACCGGTGTTGACCCTCCAGAAGAAATCGATGGGATCAGTTACTTGCCCACGCTGCTTGGAAACCCGGGCGAACAGGAAGTCCACGAGTATTTGTACTGGGAGTTCACGGAGAAAGGTGGCAAGCGCGCGCTGCGCAGGGGCGAATGGAAAATTGTGCAGAACAACGTCAGCCGTGCGAATCCGGGGACCGTCGAGTTGTATGACCTGGCAAACGATCGGGCGGAAGCGAATGACTTGTCTGCGAAGCATCCCGACATCGTCCGAGAACTCACCGCCGTGATGGATGCGGCACGTACCCCCAGCAAGGATTTCCCACTCTTTCATCACGAACGCTAGAGCATTTTCAAGTTTCTCGTAGGCGGCAAACGATAGTCGCCGATCGTAGCTTAACAGCCCAATACGATCGGCGGAGCGATCGGCGACTATGTGATTCTTGAAAATGCTTTAGATGAGCGTGCACGATTGTGGACGTGAACTGATTACAAATAGCAGGCCGTCGTTCCGGCGTGTTAGTGGATCACTCTCCCTCCGGGCTGAAATAGCGCAACTTCAAAACCCGTCAGCGAGGCATGGTCAAGATCAGATTTTTTCTCGCTCACCGGCTTGTTGATCTAATCGAAATCTTCGGGTTAATGGTGAGCCGTTGGCCGTAACGGCCTCGGGCAATGCGCGCTGCCCGGCCGCTCACCGGCTTGTTGATCTAATCGAAACCCGACGCGTCAGCGAGGAACGGACCGGCGTTAATCGCCAGTAAGGGCTTCCTCGCTTACGCGTCGGGTTACGATCGGTATTAAATCGACAGGCCTTCACGCGTCGCGGCTCACTTAAATCAACAAGCGCTCACGCGTCGGGTTACAAAAGAAGATCCGCTACGGCGTTGTCCTCCGCGAGAGTCGGGCTCTCAAACTTCGAAGGCTTCTGCGAAGAAAGCGTCGATTGAATCGGCGGTTAGCTCGCGTTCTAACGGGCGAGGGTCAGATTGCTGCGAATGGCGGGTGGTCTCACGCACCAAGTACCTGCGTTCTACCGCACTCTGATCCATGGTCGTTGCGACTGGTGGGGACTGGGAGTCGCTGCCTGACTTGAGATTCGCGATTTCTGAACGGTCATCATCGTCATGGCTCGATGATGGAAACATCGACAACGTGGACATCGCGCGATGCACGGCGGGGATCCAAGCTGACGACTTGGTGGTGGTCATCGACTCGGCAGCCATCGTCACACTCTGGCTCTCTCTCGCCAACTGGTTGATGACCTGAAGCGCATCGAGCGCCGAGGCGACGTCGTCCCGGGTTACGTCATAGAAGCGAAGATTCTGAAGTTCGCTTTCAGCTAAACCGCGGAAGAAACCGCTGGTTGCGTCGCTAAACCGCCGCCCGGCCAGTTCATTGATCACGTCCAGCGCGTCGAGTGCCGATATCCGGCCGTCGTGATTCACATCGTATACGTTGATTGGATTCGTCCAATCGTTTGGTCCCGCAAAGACAATCGTCGAACCATCTTTTTCGAAGACATGAGCCAGGCGATCGTTTTCCCGCTCAGCCCCGATGAAATCAAAGGTCCCTCCGGTGTCGAATGAGTCTCGCGCGTCGAAGATCAGTCGAATTCGGCTCGATTCCGTTAAGTTCGTGATTTCGGCTGGGTCCAGGAGAAGTTGGTGAGCACCGGGACCGGAGAGATCGATCGACTCAATGCCTCGCAGTGCTGCGTCCGCAAGCGTCCGAAGATCAAGGGTCTGGTCGTCACCGACCAGTCGCATCTTTCGGACTCCGGGAGCGGTCAGCGTGAAGCTCGCATTGAAAGGCAAAGCCGCAGGTTCGATCTGAAAGTCCGTTGACGTCCCAGGATCTTCGACCCGCAGCGGTTCGATTCCGTGCGACGGCCCGGCGAAGACCAACGCACCGGCTTCGCGAATTACCAGATCGCCAGCTTCGACGCCGATCGCGAGTGAGGAGAAATCAAGTTGCGTCAACACGATCGAATCTGGTGAGTTCGAGTCGATCAGGGTCAATTGGTAGTCTTCGACTTCGCCGTTGTCGACCTCGCCGCGCACACCGAGACCACCATTGGGACTGATCCTGACGCGGGCATAGGTCACGCCACTGGTCGCACCGGCGGGCACCGGATAGGTGATGATGTTCGTACCCGCCAAGACTGGAACGCTTGTGGCAACCTGTTCGCCGGCATCATCCCAGTCGCCGTCGCGGTTGAAGTCGATCCAGGCATCGACGAAACCGTTGTCCGAAGCGATCGCGGTGAAACTTGCCGTCGTTGATATCAAATTGGCGACGACTGGACCCAACAGAGATCGGATGCCGTCATCCGTGTCTCCATCGGCCGCCGCGGTGGAGAGAGCGTCGGGCTCCACGGTGGGGGCTTGGCCCAGGAAGAGTGTCCCGGCGGTGTGTCTCGCCCCTTGGTCCGCTAGCCGTGTCGGATAACCGAGGTCGGTTGGGGCGTCGCCGAAATCTGCATCCTCTTGAACAACAAGATTGACCAATAAAGGGGCCTGTTCAAATCCGGACGCTGCGTTCCCCGTTACGTTGATCGCCGACGCGTCAGCAAATTCTGGACGCACGATGAAGTTGGCAACGAACAACTCATCAATCGATGCGGGCCAGTTTCCGGCCGGATCAATCCACAGCACGTTGATGTATCGATCCGTCGCCGAATCACCATCCAGGCCCGGGCAATTGTTGTCACTGTCACACGGGCCATCAAGCAGATCCTGAGCGGCAACAAAACCGGTATCGAGGACGCTCGTGAGATCCACAAACTGCAGCTTGGAAGAATCGTAGTGCATGCGCAGATGCAGTCCCGTGCCGCCAACAACCTGCGTGTTCTCGTACGTGAGCGGAATCGAGATGGGTTGGCCGGAAGCGACCGTGATCG
>JARFQX010000274.1 GCA_029287555.1 Rubripirellula sp.
CGATTCGTCGGCAGCGTCAGATGTGTATAAGAGACAGGTCTTGGAGATCGACGAATGGAAGAACCTGCGCGATCGGCTGGTCGAGGCTCAGGTTCGCTTCGTGATCGAACCCTATATCCGCTTCGAGGGTCAAGTCGGTGAGCAGGCCACGATGTTCTTTCTCGATCCTTCGGGCAATGCCCTGGAGTTCAAGTCGTTCGCTGACCTCTCCCAGCTGTTTGCCAAATGACCTACAGTTGAGCTCGGCGCAAACCGTAGGCGCGTCTGTCCCAGACTCGCGTTCTTTCCGACCGGGCAGCAAAGCTGCCGAATGTCAGCCTGAGGACAGGCAGACCTACAGTTGAGCTCGGCGCAAACCGTCGGCGCGTCTGTCCCAGAGTGTTGCCCCGCACCGTCCACAGTTCGAGGTTCCGGAAAATCTCGCTTTGCGGCACAATACAGGGCTTTAGGGATGACTCATCCGTGGCTCGGATTCGCTACGCTATGCTTGGTGCCAAGCCTCATCGGCTTGTTCAAGGGGCAAGCCAGTGGGCGTCAGCCAAGTCGTCAACAAAATCGTCCCGTAAGGATTTGGTCCGAAAAGCAGACCGGCAACAAATAGGATTGGGTGCACATCGTGAGTGGATGGCAAATTGCCTTGGGAATCATTGCGGTGCTGGTCGTCGTCGCCGTGGCGACCGCGATTATCTCGCCGCGGATCTTCGTCCGTGCCCCATTTCGAGTGCTTCTGGCGCTCCTTTATCGACGCCGCGTCGTGGGCCTGGAGAACTTTCCGCGGGAAGGCGGTGCTGTGGTCGTCAGCAATCACGTCTCTTGGATTGACGGAATCCTGATCTTGTGGATGTTGCCACGCAACGTTCGCTTCTTGGTCGATGGCGAGAATTTTGGCAGCGGTTTTCGTCGGTACCAGGCGGACGCCTTCGATACGATCTTGATGAAGAACAACCCAAAGTCGATCGGCCGCGCGCTGAAGACAGCGAGAGAGGGCTTGATTGCCGGCGACGTCATTGGGTTGTTTCCCGAAGGCACGATCAGCCGCAATGGCCAGTTGCAGGCCTTCAAGCCCGGCTTGAGGAATATCGTCAAAGGAACCGATGCGGTCATCGTTCCGATGTGGCTCGATGGAATGTGGGGCAGCATCTTCAGCTACTCCGGCGGCAAGCTGTTTTTCAAATGGCCAAAACAATGGCGTCGGCAGTTGACGCTCTACATTGGCAAGCCCCTTGCGACGTCCACGCCTTTGGAGCGGGTGCGAAGCGAGGTCGCGGCGCTCGGGGCCGCAGCTACCATCGAGCATCGAAGCAACTTTCCTGTCCTGGCAAGCCGAGTCATTCGTGTCTGGCGCACACGCGGACGCGGCATGCAGGCCGCCGATTCGATGGGGCAAGAGATTGGCGGACGCGAATTGCTGACCCGCGTCTTGGCGTTGCGCCGCGTGCTGCGTCGCGAGGTACTTCAGGAGGACGAGGAGTACGTCGGCGTGCTCTTGCCGCCGAGTGTTGGTGGTGTCGTGGTCAATGTCGCATTGACGATGGATCGTCGAGTCAGCGCGAACCTGAATTACACGGTCAGCAGCGATGTGCTGAATCATTGCATCGACGACGTCAAAATCAAACACGTTCTGACCAGCGAACGCTTCATCAGCAAGATGAACTTTGACCTCGACGCGGAAGTCGTGGAGCTTGAGTCGTTGCGCGACAAGGTGACGTCGATGGATAAAGCGATCGCCTTCATCCAGGCGAATCTGATTCCCGCGAAGATGTTGGATTGGATCCTGGGTTTGAATCGAGTCGACGGCGATGACTTGTTGACCGTTATCTTTACCAGCGGCTCGACCGGGATGCCCAAGGGCGTGCTGCTGAGCAATGCCAACATTAGCCACAATGTCGATGCGATTGAGCGCGCCGTACACCTTGATTCACACGATACCGTGCTGGGAGTTCTGCCGTTCTTTCACTCATTCGGCTATTCGGTGACGCTCTGGGCCGCGATGACGCTGGGGCCCCGGGGCGTCTATCACTTCAATCCCCTTGATGCCAAGCAGGTTGGCAAGCTTGCCGAAAAATACAAGGCGACCGTATTGCTCGGAACGCCGACGTTCTTACGCGGCTACATGCGCCGGGTCAAGCCGGAACAGTTCCAAACGCTGGATGTCGTGGTCGTGGGTGCGGAGAAGATGCCCACCGATTTGTTCGAGTCGTTCGAGCAGAAATTCGGTTCGCGTCCCGTCGAGGGATACGGCACAACCGAACTCAGCCCTTTGGTGTCGGTGAACATCCCGCCGAGTCGGTCACAGGCCGTGTGGCAGATTGATCGCCTCGAGGGATCGGTGGGACGGCCACTTCCCGGGGTAGCGGCCAGAGTGGTCGAACCCGATACTAACCATGAATTGGGGGTCGGCGAAGACGGCATGCTGTTGATTACCGGCCCCAATGTGATGCGGGGCTATGCGAACCTGCCCGAGAAGACGAAAGATTCGTTGCACGATGGGTGGTATGTCACCGGCGACATCGCGCACATCGATTCCGAAGGCTTCATCCACATCACCGGGCGACTGAGCCGCTTTTCCAAGATCGGTGGTGAGATGGTTCCGCACGTTCGGATCGAATAAGAGCTCGCGAAGATGCTCAATGAGGGGCACGATGATGAAGCGGTCCGCGTCTGCGTGTCGTCGGTTCCGGTTGAGAAGAAAGGATAACGGTTGTTCGTGCTGAACCTGCCCACTTCAAGTCCGATCGACGAGCTCTGCAAAGG
>JARFQX010000298.1 GCA_029287555.1 Rubripirellula sp.
TCGAAAAGATCAAGTCATCTCCTCATTAACGGGCGGTCTCGGTCAATTGGCCAAGCGCCGCAATGTCACGCTGATCCAGGCGCGGGGCTCCTTCATCAATTCAACCACGTTGAAGCTTGAAGGGGATCACGAATCGATTCCGGAGGGGGGCACGCTCACTTTTGACCACTGCATTCTGGCAACCGGCAGTGTTCCGGCAATGCCAGCCGCCTTTCGGATTGACAGCGACCGCGTGATGGACAGCACCGGCGCCCTTGAACTGCGAGACATCCCCGAGACCCTGCTGGTTGTCGGCGGCGGTTATATCGGCTTGGAGATGGGAACCGTCTACGCCCACCTCGGATCGAAGGTGACGGTCGTCGAACTGATGGACGGACTTCTCCCCGGCGCCGATCGGGATCTCGTCAAACCTTTGGCCAAGGCGATGGACAAGCTGTGCGAGGGCCGAATCTTCCTGAACACGAAAGTGGGATCGATTTCGGACGGTGGCGATCAAGTGGAGGTGACCTTCGAAGGGCCCGGCAAGTTTGGCCACGAGCGCTATGATCGTGTGCTGGTGAGCATTGGACGCCGCCCCGTCACCGACGGTTTGGGGCTAGAAAATACCCAGGTCCAAGTCAACGAGCGAGGCTTCGTCGTCTGCGATGAAACCCAACGCACCGCCGATCCGCACATTCTGGCAATCGGAGACGTGGCCGGAGATCCCATGCTCGCGCACAAGGCCACGCACGAAGGACGGATCGCGGCCGAGGTGATCGCGGGCAAACCCTCGGCATTCGATAAGGTTGCCATTCCCGCAGTGGTCTTTACCGACCCCGAAATCGCATGGGCGGGACTGACCGAAAATGAAGCGAAACAGGCGGGCCGCAAGGTCGACGTCGAAGTCTATCCATGGGCGGCCAGCGGGCGGGCCCAGGCGATCGGCACCACCAATGGTTTGACCAAGTGGCTCGTTGATCCGGAGACGCACCGAGTTGTCGGCTGTGGTATCGTCGGCTCGGGCGCCGGCGAGTTGATCGCCGAAGCGGTGCTGGCAATCGAAATGGGCTGCGAGATCCACGACATCACCGACTCGGTTCATCCGCACCCCACCTTGAGCGAAACGCTCATGAATGCCGGCGAAGTGCACTTCGGTACCGCAACCGAGATCTACAAGCCAAAGAAGAAGCCGACGGCAACCAAGGCCTAGCTTACGGGCTGATTGGGCATCGATCCCGTGCTCGACCCTCCCGCACTTCGTTCCAATGTCTTCGCTGTGTCAAAGCCTCCGCTGATCGTTCTCTCACTCGAAGGCCTCGCGGTTTCGTCGCTCGGATGCTACGGATCTTCATGGAACGAGACGCCGTCGATCGACCGCCTGGCCGCCACCGGTTGCGTTTGGGACCGCTTCCTGGCGACCTCCGATCGACCGGAGATCGTGTTCGGTGACTGGACCAACCCATCGTCACCTTGGAGCGAAAGCCTGGGTGAGCGCCGTGGCCCTCTCGCCCTGGTTACCGACAGTGATTCGCGTGGGCTGCAGGAAAGCTGCTTCGACGAGGTGGTCGCGCTGCCCGGCCATCGTGCGAGCGGCGAGTCGCGTCCGGCCGCGGATGTAGCGGAAACCCAATTCGGCCAACTCATCGCGGCGGCCATCGAGCGACTCGCTGGAGAAAAAGCGGATGAATTGTTGTGGATCCACAGCGGTTTCTTGACGCGTTGTTGGGACGCCCCGCGGGAATTGATGCCCGAGGAGGAGCGGCTCGATGAAATGCCGTTGGAGGAAGATTTCACCGGCGAAGAAGCAGATCAGTCAGCTGGCATGATGGCGTTCGATCCCCTGATGGACCTGCCGGACCGAACCCAGCCGCCCGATCTGGAATTGATGGCGGAGAGTCATCCCGACTTGGTGACCGCCTGGATGAAGGTTTACGGGTGCCAGGTGCGATTAGTGGATCTCTTGCTGGACGTCCTTCTCGAGGCGATCGAACCCGCATCCGTGTCGTTGGTGCTGGTTGGCACCAGCGGATTTCGGCTGGGGCAGGGCGGTCGAATCGGCCATCGCACGGGACCATTGCGGAGTCCGGATATTCAACTTCCCCTGATCGTTAATCGAGGCGGACCCCTGCATGTCCCCCATCTAACATCGAGCGGGCAGTTCGGCCAACTACTCCATCGAGTGCGAACCGATCCCTCGACGTGCTGCTCTCCCGAAGAGTGGTCGAGTCCAACCAAAGAGCAGCCCCCAATCCAAATCCAATCGGACCGGGCGATCGCCGCTGTCTGCAATCCGGGCTGGTTCTACGTCCGGGATACTGACGAGAGTGAGCATTTGTTCCTGAAGCCGGATGATGTCGACGACTTCAACGATGTTGGCCGCCTGCGGGGCGATGTGCTCGAGGCCCTCCGCACGAGTGAGGAAGAGGAATAGACGGACGCGACAACGAAGTTCAAAAGGCGCCGGCTGTGGGTCCCACATCGAGTCGTCGCGTGGACAAAAGAAAAGCCCCACCGACAAAGCATCGGTGAGGCCATGGATCGCATCGGTCAAGCCGTTTCGGCCAGACTTTCGAATGCTTTTGACTAGGCGTCAGTCTGAGCGTCCGGCTTCGGGGCCGGGGGAGCCGCTTCGGCAGGAGCCGCTTCGACGGGAGCAGCTTCTACAGGAGCGTCGCTGCTGCTCGCCGGCGCGACGACTTCTTCGTGAATGACTTCGCCCATGATCTCGCCTTCGGCGACGGGCGCGCCCATGATCACTTCACCGCCGCCGGAGACAACCACCGAACCGCCACAATCGGAAGCCACTGCACCGCAGCCACCGCCGCAGCCCGAAGCCACTGCACCACAGCCGCCACCACAATCGGAGGCAACGGCACCGCAACCGGTGTCACAAGGAGCTGGCTCGGGGGCGCAGCAAGGTTCCGGAGCTGGTGCACAGGCCGGTTCGCAAGCTGGCGCACAGGCCGATTCGCAAGCACGTGCTGCGTGACGGGCACGGATGCGAGCGAACAAGCCGCCACCGCAGCCACCGCCGTGATGACCCGAGAACAATCCACCGCCACAGTTCCTGGCATGAAGTCGGGCGAACAAGCCGCCGCCGCAATGTCCAGCTTCTGCCGTTTCCGTCATGACGAGTGCTGCACCGATAGTTAGTGCGAATGCAGCAATGCCGCTCACCACAGTCCGATTCATCTAAATTCTCCCAAGAGTTCGGAGTGATAGGTGCGATCCGAATTCGCACATCTGATACTGAGCCCGACTCCTGGGGCTCCACACTGTCGGGCGGCCGGTAACGCACCGTGCCTCCATCCGACACCTACGACTCGCGGACAATAAACTGGGCTAAATGCGCAATATTTTCCGCTCGCGTAATTTCGCCGATAAAAGTAACCCCCGCGAACTGGGTGTCAATCGG
>JARFQX010000356.1 GCA_029287555.1 Rubripirellula sp.
GCCCCATGCCGTGCTGACCCACCGTCCGGGCAAAGTTTTCGAAGGCTGGTAGCTTCCCCCAAGCGTGCATTGCATCTTGGCAGCCAGGATTTCTTCGGCCGCAGCCATCACCGCATCGGGTTCAATTCTCAGTTGATTCGATAGCATGCTCAGGTAATTCGCCCCACCGAGGCTGGTCTCCCGGGTTCGCTCATAGAGCAAAGCGTTGACCCAATCGTGCAGCAGGCTTCCATTGAGATCGCCGACATGGACTCGAACCTGCGCCGAATCGGTCGCCTCGCCGGCAGCAAGATGCTGCAGACTCGCCTGCAAGATGTCCGGCTGGAACGAGACCACGCTGAACTGCCCATCGGTGAACCGGTACACGCCGCCGATCAACCGCATCATGCCTGGACCCGCGGGCTGGCCTCGCCCCAATCCAAGCGGCAGCCGATCAAGTGCACCCGGTTGGGGCCAGGCACCGAGGTAGCCGGGAATCTGGCGGAGAGAGAAATACGTTCCCAGAATGCCATCGAAGTCCTCGGGCTTCGGCGGCAGCGAATCTTTGATGCCCACGAACAGGTGAGTGGGCGGTCCGAGCAGCGCCGAGGCAACGTGTGCCTGCACGGTCACGATGTCGTCGGGCGGGAACGTCATCACGGTCGTGGTCGGTGGCCCAAGCTGCTCGGCGATTGTGCCGTACTTGCCTGGATCCCACGGTGCAATCTGGGCGTGCACCGTCACGCGTTCGCGGCCAGGTTGGTCCTCCACGACGTCCCGACGAACGCCGACCATGATTGGGTCAAGATTGGGAAAGCGGCCCCCATAGTCGCGAGCGACGGTCTCGTACCATGCCGACTCTTCGGCCGTCACGGTCTCGACATCAACATCGGCAATCGGCAGGAACGAACCTCTGGCACCACGCAGTGTATCCACAACGGCCGTCCCCACGGTGAACGTACCGCTGCCGTCGGCGCGGGCACCAAAGCTCTGAGGTAAAAAGCCGGCCTGAGCCAGTTGGTCGATCCCCAGGGCATCGTTCGGCCCGTTCGCCCCCAGCTCCAACGCCGCGGCACGACGGGCCAAGTGAACCATCGTGATGTCAGCCTTGGCATACAAACGCCGCCGCAATTCGATCAAGTATTCGGGAGAGACCAAGCCCTGAAGCATCTGCGGCGAGAAGTAGGCAAAGATCGTGTCGTCGCGCTGAAGCGGCATCAACCCGCGAGCAAGTCGAAAGGAATCGGTGGCGGCTAATGATTCTCCGGACTTGCCGACTTCCAAGAACCTTTCGACGATCGAGCGACTGTTGGCGACCAGCATGTATTGGCCATCGACCACCAGAAAGGAACGAATGCGATGGTCGGCGGTGCTCAGTAGCGAAACGTCACGGTCACCGATCTTGATGTTCTTGAGCGTCGCTTCGGGATCGGAGTTGGCAACCTTTGCCCGATCGGCGTTCGTCGCGGTTTGCAACAACATCATGTTGGCCGATCGAATCAAGACACCGATGGAAGCACCGTCGACGAAGAACAGATCCCTGCCGATGACCGCCTGGTCCTCGATCACCGTGCCTCCGAGCATACGTGCCATCTGGGTCATCTTCATCGCCAACTGGTCTTCGATCTTCAACATGCCGTTGTGATCGATCCCACGCAGTGTCAACATCCGTGTGATGTCACCGCCGTGCTCCGCCGACAAATCGCGAAACCAGAGAAAATTGTTAAACGATCCGTAGCGAATGTAAAAGCACTCCGGCGGAACTCGTTCGGCGAGGGGCTCGACCGCAACATCACTTCGATCACCGGGAATGTTGGCGGGAATCCAAGCCGGAGGGGAGGGCACAGGGAGCTCGGCTGGAGACAGACTCGCGGCGCCTCCCACCGCCGCCTGACGAAAGATCGCACCATCGATTCCCTCGGCACCGGCGATCAGCTTCAACGTGTCGAGTAGTTGGTCGCTCGATTGCTCGGTATCAAAATACCATTGAGGTAGTGGCATTCCGGTGCGCGCGGCAAGCATCGCGACAAGGTAGCTTTCAACCACGGTGGGGTAGTCGGCCGATTCGGTCTGCAACCGCGCGGCCTCGGTAAATCCATCCCACCATTGCTGGAGCAGTCGAGCATGCCCCGCCGGATCGACTTGCGGAACGATGTCGTAAGTGCCGATGGTCCCTTCGACATCCCCAAGTGTGATCCGCAATGGTTTGGATCCGACAAACAGGAAACAAACACGCCGCGCGACCGTTTGGGTCGTGGGCTCCGGTTCGCCCGCCAATTCGCGAACCAATTCACCGACTCGGCCAAGCAGGCGTCCGCCACCGGGGGGCGGCAGTGGACGGTCCGATGGCAATCCCAACTCAACGCGAACATCGTTGGAAGCGGAAAACAGCACACGTCCCGCGGTGTCCGTCACCTCGATCGGCGGATACTCCTGACCGACGGCCGGAACTCCGATCGGCAGCTCGACCGAAGCGACGCCGTAAGGTTGACCGACCATCGCCGTGGCAAGCACATCGACGGCCCACGCCTCGCTTGGCACTCCGCATGATCCAACCAGGATGACACTCAGGACGATCGTCAGCGATCTCAGACGCGACAGAAGCTTCGTCGACTTGGCGGCTGCTGGTTGGTTCGGTCTCAGTGGGACACTTTGATCGGTGGGAGAAATCGGATTCATGTCGTTCACTTCGGTGTCGCTCTTCATTGATTCCGTTCGCTGCCCGGTGGGAATGAGACCGGCGCAAATGTGCCAACAGGGGTCGTCATTGTGATGGGGTGGGGGATAATAGCCAACCTCGATCGTCGGCCCGCCGCCGAACCGATCGCCGCATTATTCGGATCGAACTCGTCAGGGAACAGTCAACCAGTGAAAAGCCCGTCTCGCAGCGGCGTCTTCGAGGACAACGCCGACGCCCGCATGGAAGCGTTTGCCGAGAGCATCAGCTTCGACCGCAGGCTCTATCGACAGGACATTCGCGGCTCGATCGCCCACGCGGAAATGCTGGCCACCGTTGGGCTGATCTCATCCGAAGAGTTCGCCCAGATTCGAGACACTTTGCGGGAGATCGAAGGTGAACTCGATGCGGGGCGTCTGCCAATCCGCTTCGAGCTCGAAGACATCCACATGCACATGGAGCAGGCGTTGATCGATCGGATCGGCGATGTGGGACGCACGTTGCACACCGCCCGCAGCCGCAATGACCAGGTGAGCACCGACATTCGCATGTGGGTTCGCGATGCGCTCGACAAACTGGATGGGCAACTCGAGGCGTTGCAGCATGCTTTCCTCGGTCGCTGCGAACGCGATTTCTACATCATTCTACCGGCCTACACGCACCTGCAACGGGCGCAACCGGTCCTGGCCCCTCACTACTGGCTCGCTTACATCGAGAAATTTGCCCGCGATCGAGAGCGGGTCGCCGATTGCCGTCGGCGCCTCAATCGCTGCAGTCTCGGCGTGGCCGCGGTCGCGGGGACGACCTTGCCGATTGATCGAGACCAAACGGCCCGCCTGCTGGAATTCGACGGCGTCACCGCCAATAGTCTCGATACCAGTAGCGATCGCGACTTCATGCTTGAATCCGCGTTCGCGTTGTCGGTGATCGCATCCCATTTAAGTGGATGGGCCGAAGAATGGATTCTCTGGAGCACGGTTGAATACGGTTTCTTGCAGTTACCGCAAGCATTTTGCACCGGCAGCAGCATCATGCCTCAGAAGGTCAATCCGGATGCCCTGGAGTTGATTCGCGGCAAGTCGGCGCGGGTAATGGGAAACCTGCAAACGTTGATGCTGTTGGTCAAGAACTTACCAATGGCCTACAACCGCGATCTCCAGGAAGACAAGCCACCGCTTTTCGATTCGTTCGACACCGTCTCGGCCATGTTGGAATTGGCTGAACCGATCGTGGCCGGAAGTGAGCTTGTCCGCGAAACCATCAACGACCGACTCGAACGCGGCTATCTGGATGCCACAACACTGATGGAGTGGATGATTCGAAAAGGCATGCCACAACGAAGAGCTCATCATCTGGTCGGAGCCATCGTTGGGGAGGCGATGCGGCGAGGCGTCTCCCTCGCAAATCTTCCGCTGGAAGTGATGCAGTCGCACGCCGCGGAGATTGACGAAAGCGTCTACGATTCACTTGGTACGAAGAACGCCGTCGCGGCCTTCGTAAGCTACGGTTCCACGGCACCAGATCAAGTGCGAGCGCAAATTGCCCGCTGGACGAAAATTCTCCACGGTTGTTCACCCGAGACGAGCCCCGGATCGGCGGACTCTTGATTTTGCCACGAATCCGCTCGAATCGACACGAAGAAATCGATCCACATTCAAATCTTCCTTCGTGGCAATTCGTGATCATTCGTGGCTTGACCTCTTCTTGACTTCCTCGAAGGGTGGTCGATACCCATAAGCGGGCTCAAGAAATGCTTGCCACGAATCTGCACGAATCGACACGAAGAAATCGATCCACATTCAAATCTTCCTTCGTGGCAATTCGTGATCATTCGTGGCTCAAACTCTTCTTGCCTTCCTCGAAGGGTGGTCGATACCCAGAAGCGGGCTCAAGAAATGCTTGCCACGAACCTGCACGAATCGACACGAAGAAGACGATCCACATTCGAATCTTCCTTCGTGGTAATTCGTGATCATTCGTGGCTTGACCTCTTCTTGTCTTGCTTGAAGGATTGTCGCGCGGCCGCCGGACGATCTGGTTTTAGAAACCTTGAATCCGACGGTAGCTCCACATCATGATCCAGCAGAAGGCTGCGAGCAATAACACCGTGTAGATCGTCACCACAATCGTCCAGAAGATCCGCTGGCCGTTGCTGAACTTCTTGTTGGCCCAAAGCAGAGGGATACCTAGCGCGCCGGTCGCCAGGAATAAAACTGTGAGAACCGCGCCACGGCTTTGGATCAAGTCGGAAAACGGGGTCGAATTCGATCCATCTGCGACATCGTTTCCGCTTGAGGACTCCCCGTCGTAGGATACAGGCGGTGCGGCCAACTGCGCATCGATCGGAGAATCATCTCGATGCCGTTGATCACTTGTATTCACGGCCGGTTTTCCTTGTCGATCGAACTCACACTCGCTAGACGTTGCTGAGCTCTAGCAACTAGCGGTGCCACGTTCTGGTTATTCCCGTAGAGCTCCACCATGCTGTACCAGATCTTTCTGGCTGCAACCACCTTACCGGATTCAAACAGTCGTTCGGCCTCGGCAAGCTTCTGTTGTATGATGCGTGTCGCTTCACCTTCCTCGACACCCGAAGACTCAATCTTCGCTATCTGTCTTCGCGCCAAATCGACGTACGGTCGATACTCCGGATCACTGTCCAGGAGCGTCTCCATGCTTCGATAACGGTCTAGCGCCGAGGCGGTGTCGCCAAATCGCTCAAACTCATTCGCCTCGGCATACAATCGCTCACCTTCGTTGCTCAAAGGGAGGTTGCGGTTCTGTTTAACCTGCAGGGCATGCTCGGCCTGCAACATTTCGACGCGAGCCATCTGGTCACTCGCCCATTGGGCGTGCTTGCCCCCAGGAAACTTCTCGAGCATCGGTTTCAGGTAACTGATCTTGGCCTGGTTCATCGCGTTGCGGGTGTTTTCGGCAAGCAGATCCTCGGCACGCTGTCTCATCTGGTCTTCGTTCAGTGGCCAAATGAAATAGAGAAACAGCGCGGCAAAGCACAGCAAACCGGAAATCAACACGATCGGCCGTTCATGCCAGGGAACCTCGTCTCGGGTCCTTTCCTCGTCAAACTCAATCGCGCGCTGACCGAGCAGGAGTCTTGCCTCGTCCCGCTGCTTTTGGTCGGTGACATTAAGGGGGCTGAATCCGGACGAGATATGCTCGGCGACTCCCGCGCGGGACATCGCCCGGCGCCGCACCTCGGCCAGCGCCAGCTTCACAGCCTCGGCACTTGGCGGACGCGCCGAAGGTTCCTTCTCCAACAATTGCAACAACAGCTTGTCCAGCCAAACCGGACATTCCAGCACAATCGACCCGGGCGCCGCCGGCTTGGTATCGCGAACGTTCGCCCTCACCTCATCGATCGTCTCGCCGTCGACTGGCGGTCTGCCCGTCAAGGCCAAGTAGAGCGTGGCACCGAGGCAGTAAAGATCGGACCGCGGCGTGGCGGCGAGCGGATCATCAAACAACTCGGGCGGCATCAGTGCCATTTCCTGAGCGGTCGGCGGACGAGTGCTGCGA
>JARFQX010000400.1 GCA_029287555.1 Rubripirellula sp.
TGGCCCGTCGGTGATGGTACCAACGTGATGTTTGTTACTCGGTACACCACTGCGTTGCACACCATAGGGCGAGAAGTAACTTGGCGGTCCCGGACTCGGTTCGGCATGAAAAGCGACCTCGAATCCGTGTTGCTCGGGCCAGTGCTCCTGACTCAGACCGAGATGCCATTTCCCGAAGTGCCCCGTTCGATATCCGGCGTCACTCAGCACTTCAGGTAACGCGATGAGATCGAGATCCAGGTAGTTCTTACTCTTCGCGTAGATGAGAGGCTGATTCGGCGCCGCCTTCGCCGGATAGGGCGAAGCACCTTCGGGGGCGGCGGGAGTGTGGCCGGAAGCGGAGGTCACTCGATGGCGCGACGAATACTGACCACTTAGAATCGAAGCGCGAGTTGGCGAACAGAGCGGCGTGGCGTAGGCATCGGTAAATCGCATTGACTGCGTCTGCAGTCGTTTCATGTTGGGAGTCTCGTAGTACTTCGAACCGTACGGTGTGCTGTCCATCCACCCCATGTCATCGACAAGAAAGAGGACCACGTTCGGTTTTCCGGCTCGCGAATCATCTGCGTCCACGGGATTCGCGGAGTGACAAATCATAGCCGTCAAGAGAAGGGTCAGACTAACGCCCGAGGATTGAGTCTTCTTCATATGCCTTCGGTTCCATGCGAGGAGTAAACTGGCCGACGGCGCGATGCACCAGAATAGCCGGATAACGTCAGTTCGCGCTCGTCGTGGGGCTGGAGAGGACGCATTCCGGATTGGCTAAGACCGGCACCGGGGCATTCGTTTTCTCTTGCCAAGCATCCAACTCCGCGCGCAGCTGTGCTGCAATCTGGGGCATGGTTGTTGCGAGATTCGACTGCTCGCCCGGGTCGTCCCTTAAGTTGTACAAGGCTACCGCGTTGGTCTCGTGGAACTCAATCAGCTTCCAATCACCGCGTCGCAGGCTTGTTGATGGGAACCCGCGCCACGAATACGTCTTTCCGCCCGGCACATCAATGGTCAGTCCCTTGCCTTGAAGGTAGAGCGGGTAATGCCAAAAGATGCTCCGCTCGGCGATCTTCTCACCGAGCAACAACGGGGTTAGATCCACCCCGTCAACCGGCTGGGTCGTGGGAAGCTGACCGCCGGCAAGTTTCGTGAAGGTGGGCAGGAAATCGACACTGGTAATGGGCGTCTGGCAAACGCTGCCAGCTGTAATCTTTCCCGTCCAGCGCATGCAGGCAGGGATCCTGACTCCGGCTTCAAAGAGCGATCCCTTTTGTCCGCGCAGAGGCTCCAACTGCGAGACACTCGGCAAGCCTCCGTTGTCGCTTGTAAAAATGATAAGAGTATTCTTCTCGATACCCAATTGATCCACCTTTTCGAGCACTCGCCCCACGGATCGGTCAACGGCTTCGATCATGGCCGCGTATACGGGATTGAAGTTCTTCCGCTGGCCTTCTGGGATCGCATCAAGTTTTGCTCGATAACGCTTGGTCACTTCTTGGCGGGCTTTGTGCGGCACATGAACGTCCCAGTGCGTCAGATAGAGAAAGAACGGACCATCGCGGTTGTCGTTTATGAACTTCACGGCACGATCGGTCAGCTGCTGGGCCACGTCCACGTTTCCGTAGAAGCTGCCGCCCGGCCCGCCTTTTCCATTCGCCGAGCTAAGGTGGAATCCCTGCGTGTCCTCGCCAAGATGCCATTTGCCAAGCCGCGCGGTACGGTAACCCGCGCTTCGGAGAATTTCGGGAATGCAAACGGCACCGGAATCGAGCGAGTTACTGATGGGAAACTGCGCCGCGGCCTTGTTTCTTAATGGGCCGTCCTTGCGATCTCTGGCGGGCACGAGCAGTCGCATGTACCGGGTGTCACCTTTCGACTTTCCGCCCGGCGTGTAGATGTGATGACGGGGCGTGTAGGTGCCTGTCATGATGCAGGCTCGCGTTGGTGAGCAGTTGGGACCGCCAGAATAGGCCGCGGTGAACCGCATGCCTTGATCCGCAAGGCGGTCGATGTTGGGAGTTTCAAAGAACTCAGCCGACATGTAGCCCACATCTTGCCAACCCAAGTCATCAGCCACGATCAGTACGATGTTTGGACGCTCTGGTGACTCGGCTCTTGCGACCGACGTATCGAGGGCTGGGGCTAACAGGGGTGCAACCGCTAGGAACGCAGGTGTAGCGATTCTGCGTAGCAAATGACGGGGGAACAACCGGCGGAGACCGGTTTGCGTCGAGGCAAGAAACTGAATCATGTTGAATCCCTTTCTTTGCAATGCGGACGCCGAGCCCTTGAAAGCCGGACTTTTGCGATGCGGACGCCGGGCCATTGTGTGGATCTTGCGAACCACGGACTGATTGAAGCTCTCAGCGAACAGAAAGAACCATGGAATCGCGGTCCACTTCAACGCTGCCGTTGATTGTGCAGCTGACTGGCTTCAAGTTGCTTCTGATGAGTATAACCCGCGAGGGCTTCATCAGGTCAAACTCAGCACGTAGACGCTGCAATAAGGTGCGAACTCCAATCTCGCCATCAACAGCCAATCCCCACGCGTATGGTCGGCCGATCAAGACAGCTTTGGCCTCTAATGCCAGAGCGATCACGATGTCTGCGCTACGGCGGATGCTAAGCCATACAATCAATCTCACAAGCGTATTCAATAGCTCGTCGCCGCACAACGATCACCATTTCGCATAGACCTCGCCACCCCGGCTGGTACCCGATCCAGTCGGTTACTCACCAACCACGGTCACAACAATCTCTCGCTGTCTTGGCTTGATGTCACATTCAAGGTGAAAAACCTGTTGCCACGTACCAAGGACGAGGGCTCCGCTGGCAATGGGGACGGTAATCGATGGGCCCACGGTCGTCGCTTGGAGGTGTGAGTGCCCATTTCCATCGTGCCAGGCTTGTTCGTGACCGTAATCACGACTGGGAGGCATCAATCGGTCGAGTAGCTCCGGGTAATCGCGCTGCAGTCCCGGCTCAAACTCAATCGTTCCTATCGCACCGGTACTGCCGACGTTGAACACGTTCGCTGTTCCCATTTGGATGCCACTCTCGGTAACGACCGCCGCAACCTCGTGGGTGATGTCGTGCATCTGACCATGCCGGGAAGTCGAAACCACAATGCGTTTCTGAAAGACCATGTCTTGCTGAGATAATGGGGACGTTGATGAGATAAAAGGGACGCGGCGGGACGTGTCAGGTGACAGCGTTGCGCGAAGTGCGCGGAATTTCGGAACGCATACGACTTCGTATCTTGGCACTCGGAAATGCCGATCCCGAGGCTGATCATGCGTGACGAACGTCGTCTGTTACCGCCTGCAGAGGTGTAATCCACTGGCAATGCCGAAATGGATTTCGCACGGCGTGGCCATGGCGTATGTGTCGACCTCGACGGGCTGTTGATAGAATAAGACTAGACTACCGACAGGATGGCTCGCAAGTTCTAAGCTCGCCAGCACGCGACGTTCAATACCAGGTCCTCATCAGATGCAAATTGGGTCCCGCCTCAAAGCGATTTGTCTTGCTCTGTTTCTGACGGTCGCGTTGAGCCCATTCGAACGTGGTGCCAATGCGGCGGAAACGGGTAAAGGGCCTCGACAACCCAACATCCTGTTCCGCCTGGCGAAGGATCCGGCCCATCGAGAATTGGTAGCTGCCCTGGCCGAGAGATTAGTCATGCAGCGGAAAGCTATCGAGAAGACGCCGGCTCCCCAAACCGACATGCGATCCCAGCCGGAGATTCCTAATGATCCGCCTCCGCCACCGCGGACCGACATTTCCATCAGCGGCGTTTACCCGCACCTGACCACCTATGGTGTCTACAGTCAGAATGGAGCCCATTACAAAGAAGGCCATAACGAGTGCGGAATCGGTGCCGTCGTCCCCTGGGCCGGCAAACTCTGGATGGTCAACTACGCACCGCACATGCCGAGGGGCAGCGAGCACAAACTGTTTTCCGTGGACCCCGATCTCTCCCAGCAGATGACGATTTATCCGGAGAGCGTCGGCGGGACCCCCGCCGGACGTATGATCCACAAAGAATCGAATCAGCTTCTGATCGCCCATTACGCCATCGACGCGGAGGGCAACGTTCGGGTGATTTCGCCGTCCGACATGCCGATTCGCGTTACGGCGATCGCCCGCCATCTGACCGATCCTGGGAACATGGTCTACTACATCGATATGGAAGGTTCCATCTGGGAAGCCAACGTCCATACCCTGAAGGTCGAGCGACGATTCAAGAAACCCGTTCCCGGCTGGCACGGTAAAGGCGGTTACACATCGCAAGGACGCCTAGTCGTTTCCAACAACGGCGAGCATGCGGCCGGATCGTACGATCCGCTCCTGGTAGGCGGTCCCCCGCAGAACGAAGAAGAACGGGGAGTCCTGGCCGAATGGAACGGAAATGAATGGAAGATCATCGAACGGCGGCAATACACCGAAGTCACCGGTCCGCCCGGGATCGCGGGCGGCAGCGAAGGCAACGCCCCGATCTGGACGATCGGGTGGGACCGGCGGAGCCTGCGGCTGAAATTGCTCGAGGACGGCCGGTGGCACACCTATCTGCTTCCGAAGGCCTCCTACTGCAACGACGCGCGGCACGGCTGGTACACCGAGTGGCCGCGCATTCGCGAGATCATCGACGGCCGCTGGATGATGGACATGCACGGCATGTTCTTCGACTTTCCCCCGACGTTTTCCACGAAGCATTCTGCTGGCATCGTCCCCATTGGCAGCCACTTGCGATACGTCCCGGACTTCTGCGCCTGGAACGGCAAACTCGTCCTCGCGACCGACGAGACCAGTATTCAGGGAAATCCACTCGCCGGACAGCCGCAAAGCAATCTCTGGTTTGGGCAGTACGAAGACCTGCAAAACTGGGGACCGGCAAACGGTTACGGCGGCCCCTGGATTGAAGACGAGGTCAAAGCCGACACGCCTTCGGATCCGTTTCTGGTCGCCGGTTTCAATCGTCGCGTACTTCACCTCGCGGTCGGTCAGCACACACCAATTGCCACCGAACCTCGGAGAGCCACCGATCAGCAGAAAATCACATCAATGTCCGCGAAATTAACCGGACTCCCACGCGTTACCATCCAACGGGGTGACTGGCACAAACCCGCTCCCGGTTTTGAATTCGAAGTCGACCGGCCTGTGACGGTTTATCTAGCGGTCGATCGAAGAGGGTCGCCGAAACTTCCTGAACCTTGGCAACAAACCGACTTGTATCTCTCCTGGGGCAAAAACTTCCAGGACGACATTTACTCCCGGACATTTCCCGCGGGAACAATCTCGATTCCGAGTAACTCGACCGAACACACATCCGGCGCATTCGGCATGCCCCACACGGCGTTCGTCGATTCGCGCCGTTTACAAATCGCAGAGATTACGGCGAAAGGAAATGCCACCGTCACGACACCCGTCAAAGTTGTGCAAGCCGCAGAACCAGACCCCGGCCCGGTCACGTTCACTCTTGAAGTCGATCGTAAAGGGAACGGGCAGTGGGCCGAGCTGGACACCGTCGACGTGCCGAATAACGCTTATGTGACACACTATCTTCCGGACGGTCTCGAAGCCGTCTGGCTGCGATTCAAAACCAGTCGCGACTGCGTCGCCACGGCGATGTTGCATCAGACTTCCAACGACTATGTGGACGGTCGCACACCGGAACACCGGGCCTTGTTCGACGGGCTCGCCGATGTCAATGACCAGACGGCTCTGGACGGGCTGGTGTACGCGGCCAAACGGAACCGCAATCTGCGCGTCATCACGGGAGACAATCGCTACTTTGAATTCACCAAATCCGGCTTCCAGTTCCAGCCAGATAAGCCCGACCCGCAGTTGAAAGAGCTGTTACACGTCGAGCCGGAATTCACGGTTGACGAAGCCTCCGTCGTTCTGAAATACAAAGGTCACAACTTTCGGCTGCCAAAGGGAGATCCGGCCTTCGATCAGTCGTTCGCTTCCGGATGGCCTCGCGTGTCGCGGGAAGTCGAATCGGAACGTCACCTGGCAAATATTCACGGCACCTTTTACGAAGTCCCGCTGATCACCAACGGAGCGCCGCCGGCCTGGAATTTGATGCGTCCCGTCTCGAGTCACTCCAAACGGATCACCGACTTCTGCTCATGGAACGGGTTGCTGGTCCTGGCGGGTGTGCGAGCCGATGCCGCCGCAGACGGCCATGTCTTTACTGATGTCGGCAACAAAACCGCACTCTGGTTCGGCGGCGTCGACGACCTCTGGAAGCTGGGCAAGCCGGTCGGCCGTGGGGGCCCGTGGAAGGACACGCCAGTCAAAGCAAATGTGCCATCCGATCCGTACCTGATGACCGGTTACGACCGAAAGACCGTCGAGATGTCGCACGACTCCAGTGAGACGGTCACGTTTAAGCTGCAGGTCGACATCAACGGGAACGGTTTCTGGGTGGATTACGATTCCTTCGCTGTCCCCGCAGGCAAAACGCTTTCCCACGAATTCCCGGCGGCGTTCTCCGCCTGTTGGAGTCGCACATTGACGGATCGTGACACGACCGCAACGGCGATGTTCCACTATTCACGGTAGCTCGGGAAAGTGCTGCGGTTGCGGATTCGTATCGACAACAGCGGGCCACTGATGATTGGAGCCCCTCTGGCTCAACCAATCACTGGTCGTCCACGGTGCGATAGAGAAAGGCATCGGATGTGAGTAGCGACGTCAGCAAGGCATTCATGCTACCACCGGACTCCTTGTAAGCCCGATGAGCGTTCTGCAGTACCGGAGCATCATTGAGCGTTTCGTTGCGCCCCATCCAAAAACGGAAGGCGTGGCGCACGAAAACCTGCTCAACGCGTTCGCTGTTCGCCAGTCTTTCAATCATGTCCAGCGCGTTGTCGACCGGACCATCGAGAGCCGGGTCGCCGCTGTCAATGATTTCACCCGATGTGTCTACTGGCTTCTCAAGTTCGGTGGTCCTGTAAAGCCCAACGTGGTTATACATCTCGAAAGGCAAACCCAAGGGATCCATCTTGTAATGGCACCGCCAACACGCATCTTCACGAGTCACTCGCATGCGATGGCGCAACGTTTCCTTCGGCTCGTCCGGGAGCATGGCGTCGACGGTGATTGGCACATCGGGAACCGCGTCACCCAAGAGACGTTCACGCACCCAACGTCCACGCAAAATCGCATGATTGTCCATTGCATCCGAATGCGAAACCAACCATGACGGATGTGTAAGAATGCCCATGCGTTGATCGCTTGGCAACGTCGTCAAGGTCCGAGCCGTGTTCGGATTGTATTTGACGACGCGCGCGACGCGAGCATGAATCGTCTCGCCCTTTGGCGGTTCCAGGGGACGGATCGTTACCGTGCGCCGGGGCCCTTTTCGCTTCTTCTTATCGGTTTCGTCCACCGGTGGACGCTCCGAACTGACGTACTGGCCGAAATAGGGCGCATCGGGCTTATCGAGCACGACGCGATCTGTGGTCAATAACTCCTTCAGGACTTCTTTGTCCTCCTCAAGAATCAGTTCGATCAGCCGATCAGTGCTCGAGACCATTCGAAACATGATCCGGTAATGATTCAAATCTCTGGGATCAGCTCCGGCACTCCGAAGCGCCCTGCTGTCTTTACAGATGCCGCCGGCACGGTCGTAGTCGAAATACTCCCGAAAGAACTGCAACACTCGCGGCTTTCGAATGCTGGGATCGGATAGCATCCGTGTCACTTCCCGCCGAACATCTTCCCGAGTCGCCAACCTTCCCTCGGCGAGCGCTTGCTTCAATGTCTGGTCGGGTCCGAGGTAACAGAACGCCGCGTTGATGGCCAAGGCGAGTTCATGCCCGTGCAGTGGGACTCGACCGTACGGGTCCGGCTTGACGCCCTGAGCCAACTCGGGTCGAAACAAGGCATCGCGATCCAAGAAAATCGCCGTGAGCCCCAGGATCGCTCCTTCGTCTTTGCCCAAATCGTCGATCGATTGCTTGACGATCGCCAAGTACTCGTCGTTTTCCTTGAGCGTCGGCGCACGACCGGTCAGTGTCTCGAATAAGAACACAATCGCCGAACGCAACCGATCGTCCGTAACACCCGGTTCGTTCATTAAATCGTAAATGGGCGTCAGCGGGCGTTTTACCTCTTTGCCGTAGAAAAGGCTTTCGGCCAGACCTCGCAGATCCGGATGTTTGTACTTCTCGTCGATATCGGACACCTTGTCGGCGAACTGATACGGCTGTGCGTCGGGGCCGTAGGCCATGAACCGCAGAATGTCCTCGGCAATGCGAGCGAGCTGAGTCGCTTCGGCACCGTTCACGCTGTAAAGAATCGGATAGCTGCGCAGACCATGGTGGTCATCGGAACTCAAGATGGGTGGAAAGCCGGTGATCGAAGCTGCGTAGGCCGCTGTTCCACCAACCCAGCCGATGACACGATCCAGTCCATAGTAGACCTTGATCTCGCCTTCTTGATTCGGTGGCACAAAGTCGCCGCGAGTCCGCAAGCCTGGGCGATCCGGATTGAATTCAGGCTCCACGTTGATCAGCGAGCTCAAACGCGTGAGATGCTCCATCGGATGAATCCGCCAGATTCGTGCTGGCGAAGAGGTTGGCGCAAGTCCTTCGGGAATCTCCCCAAACAGCAAATCGTGATCCAGATGGCTGGCCTTGGTCGGGAGCCGGTGAGCACGAAAGCCACCGTGATCCTTCAACGCCTTCTCCAATTGTGCGGTGATCCACGTTGACAATCGATGACGGTCACGCAACTCGGGCAACTCGCCGACATCCTTCGGAGGCATCGCCTTGAGCGCAACCTGTTCCCAAATGCTCTTCCAAAGTTCCGCGTTCTCGACCGTCACGCCAGTCAGGTCATCCAGGGCGATGTCCGCCGACGGTGACTCTGTGCCATGGCAATCGATGCAATGGGTTTCCAAAAAGGGCTTCGCAAACGTATCGAATGCGGCAGGTTCCCCCGCACCGACATCCCCCAAACCAGCAACCGTCACGCAGGCTGCCAGGAAAAGGTCGAGCGCAAAGCGAAGGCTGGACATCGATGATGGATGTTGCATTATTTTGCTGAGCAAGAGTCATTGCGAGCCGCTCGGCAGTATGGCCAGCCGCTCAAGTGTCTTCACATCACCGTGACGACAACGATGCTACGCCAACAATTCCTCGATTGGCCCCACCTTGGATTTGTACATGGAGGCCAGATTTCTATCCATGTTGAAGCGGTCGCGCGGCGCGCCGATCGCGTGCAGTAGCGTCGTGTAGAGGTCATTAATGGGCCGCTCACCATTGAGCTTCGTGAAGCGTCCGGTTTGGATGCTGCCGCCGCAGTTCCCCAGCAAGATGAACGGCCAATGCTCGCCACTGGTGTGTTGTTTGTCTGCGTTGTTGCTGGTGTAGACAATCAAGGTATTGTCCATCATCGTTCCGTTACCTTCCGGCACGGACTCGAGCTCTTGAATGAGCTTAACCAACATTTGACAGTTGTACTGGCGAATCTTGATCCAAATGGGGTTGTCCGGTTGTTCCATGTGTCCCAAGCCGTGCCCTGCCTCGGTAATGCCCAACCCTTTCCAGGCTCCAAAGATCTCTCCCCGACCGGAACCCACCGTCAAGACATTGGTCAGTCCGGCTTTGAGAGCCGCGATACTGACGTCCAAGATCGCATCGTGCCAATCGGTTTCGAATTCGGGATTCGTGAATCGACTGTCGTATTCCGGCACAAACTTCGTCAGATGCTCCGATACGTCTGCCAAACGCTCGCGCAATCCGTTTACGTCTCGGAACCCGTCCGTGTAACTTCCGTACCGGTCGCGTTCCGACGGGGGAAGTGGCTCGCCGGCCCGATTTGCAAGGCTTTCGATGCGATCGAGAACTTTCGACTTCGCCTCAAACTTGCGCCGAACATCACCCGTAGCAATGCCACCGAATAGCATCCGGTACAAGTCATTGGGATTCGAGTGCATGAACAAAGGCTTGCCGGGCCCAGCCGCAGACAGGGTTGCTAGCGTTGGGCGGGACTTCATGTTCGACAGCGCGTCCATCCCAACTCGCAGGTGCGGCAAAATGGTTTGTGGCAACAGCCCACTGATCACATGATCGATGGTGGCTCCGCCCGGCGGGATCCCGATGCCCCCTCGATACCCACCGAGCGCACCGAAGTAGGCGCTATGGGAGGGGCTGGTGTGACGTCCGTGCAAACCAGTGATGATGTTGATTTTGTCTTTGACCGGCTCCAGACCGCTGATCGGTTCGGGCAGCGTCACGCCATCGAGTGAGCAGCTCTCGTCCAGCCCCGATGCAACACATGTATCGGGATGAAAGCCCTGGTTCTGCAGGAAGAACACAACTCGCCGCGGCGTTCCCCTTTGGGCGGCAGCAGCGGCAAGGATGTTGGTTGAAGAAAGTGAGGCGCCAAAGGCCGCTCCCACTCCGGCCGCCATGCCAGAAATCATCTTTCTTCGGGTGATCATGTTCAATCGCTCGTTGGAGGGCCAAACACGCGGTGTTGTTTGGATAGCAGGTGGGATCCCCGAGTCGAGGCCGGCTCGGGACAGCTTCATTCTAACGGCGGGAGCGACTTGGGAAGCGCGTCCAGAGGGGTTTTTCTATGAATCTGTCACGAAGCGCGCAAAAAAACCGCTGATTCGTGATCGCCTTCATCTTTCCAGACCCAGACGAGCGGTCGGACCGTACCGAGCAATCAGCAAGCCCACCAAGACAGAGATCCATTCCTTTGACCGAAGGAATCGACCTCGAGTCCCACTCGCTGAACCCGAGTGACTCTTCCTCGCGTCGGCGGGGTCTCGGAAGAAGCCAGTCATCGAGTCCAACGGCGATGGCTCGATCTCGCTACTCAGACCGCGCGGTTGCTGCCGCGTGCTTCGTGGTCGCCACGATTCAAACAAGGGTCGTTCGATCGGTTGAGCACTTTCACTCAGTCATCGATTTCGGTCGATGCAGAGTCCTTCAGCGCGAGCCAACTGAGAATGGTTCGCGTCACCGTCTCCGATGCGTCTTGCTGAACAAAGTGGCCAGCGTCCGGTAACGTCACAAGAGTCAGATCGTTCTCCAGCCACTCCCACGTGTCGTTCAAGGCACCTGGCAACAGCGCGGTGTCCTTCAAGCCATGAATCATTAACACGGAGCACTTGACAGGCGGCAGTTCGACGCCCGATTGATCGTAAGGCGCACGTGGATAGTTGGCCTTGTAATAGTTCAGCATGCCCTCCATCGAGGATCGTTTGAAGGCCTTCACATACTTTTCCTTCGCATCCGGATCCTTGACCCAAAACGTCAATCCCTCGGCTGTCAATTTCGCTGCAGCATCGTCGGCTTGAAAATCTCTCGCATACGCTGATGCCTCACGCTGGGCCGGGTTGTTCGCCAACTCGCGTCTCAGTCCATTGAAGTGGGGCAGGTTCAATATTACCAATCTCTCGGTCATCGTCGGGTAAGTCATTGCGAATGTCCAAGCAACCGCGCCGCCCCAGTCGTGACCGACGATCGTCGCCTGAGTTCGATCGAAATGCTCAACCACCTTCTTCACATCGCCGACGAGCTTCTCCATTGCGTAATTCTGCACACCTACCGGTTGTCCGCTTTTGTTGTAACCGCGCTGATCGATTGCCACGACTTTGAAATGCTTTGCCAACTCGGGCATCTGCTCTCGCCACGTGTACCAATAGTCGGGGAACCCATGGATCATCACAACGAGAGGTCCTTCACCCATGGTGACGTAATGAATCTTGACGTCCCCCGAATTGGCAAAGCCATGCGTGCCGGCGTCGGAATCATCCGCGTTGGAAGATGGTGAAACCACCAAGACGAACAGAAGGAGGATCACGCTGAGTCTTGCTCGATCTTGAATACTGTGAATCATCGGTCTCTCCTTCGCAAACGTTTCCAAAGACTTTTCGACGCGGGGCGGACAGAAGCGGGAACGGGTTAATCGTATCCATTTGAACCCGCTTCGATTCGCCGTTCTCCGCCTTTTCTGTATCAGTTTGCATCAATCGGTGTGCCGACACACGCTGACGCAAACCCAAACCCCGAAGAAGGCGACTTTCGAGTAGACTTCGTTATAACCGAACCTCATACGAGGTGCTTGAACAGGAATTCTAGGTGGCGTTAACGCCCGTTTTCTTCTCGAACCATTTCCGTCATTCTTAAACCGTCGCAAACATCCGAAAACTCGAACCGAGCGACACAACAACAACCAATCCGATTCTACAGACGAATACCAATGAGAACCGCAGCGACCCTGAATCCGTTCCTCCTTTTGCTACTAATGCAAGGGTCCGCCTTGAGCGATCCCTTTGCTCACAACTGGCATCAATGGCGAGGTCCCAACGCGACGGGTGTCTCGACAACGGCGAATCCGCCCATCGAGTGGAGTGAAGACCAGAATGTCAAATGGAAGGTGGCGATTGATGGACAGGGAACTTCAACACCCATCGTTTGGAACGACAGGGTTTTCTTGCTGACAGCAATCGACACCGGCGTGAAAGATCCTTCGATCCCCGATCCCGAAGATCAGCCGAAAACAAATTTCTTCGACATCAAGCGGCCCAACGCTCAGTATGCGTTCGTCGTGCTGTGTCTTGACCGCCGCACGGGCAGGGAAGTCTGGCGGCAAGTTGCCACCACCAAGATCCCCCACGAGGGAGCGCACAACGACAACGACTTTGCATCAGCCTCGCCGACAACTGACGGGAAGTACCTGTATTGCTGGTTCGGCTCGGCAGGACTGTTTTGCTACGACCTTGACGGAAAGAAACTGTGGGAGCGGGATCTTGGCGAAGCCAAGGTTGGCTCGAGTCTCGGGGAAGGTTGCTCCCCGGTCCTGCATGGCGGAAAGTTGGTGATCGTTCGCGATCACGCCGGACCGAGCACGATCGAGGTGCTCGATGCCAGAACGGGCAACACGCTCTGGAAGCGACAGCGCGACGAAGACAACGCGTGGGCAACGCCACGGGTCATCGAGCACAGCGGCAAGACTCAAATCATCACGGCGGCTTCGGGTTTCGTACGCAGTTACGACCTCGAATCGGGTGAGGTTATTTGGAAATGCAGCGGCCTAACTGGGAATGTCATTCCGTGCCCTCTCGTCGACGGCGACTACGTGATCTGCATGAGCGGATACCAGGGATACTCGGCGATGGCGATTCCAATGACCGAAACCGGTGACATTTCCGGCAGCGAAAAGATCCGTTGGACGACCGATCGCGACACACCGTACATCCCGTCGCCACTGCTCTATGACGGCCTTCTCTACTTCAACAAGTCGAATCAATCGATCTGGACTTGTCTCGATTCGAAAACCGGAGAGGTCTTGTTCGGCCCGGAACGGATCGGCCAACTATCGAACGTTTATGCCTCACCTGTGGGAGCAAGTGGCCGTGTTTACATGGTCGGGCGAGGCGGATCGACCTTGGTGCTGAAGCGATCGCGACAACTTCAGCTGATTGCAACGAATCAGCTCGACGAACGGTTCGATGCTTCCCCAGCCATGGCCGGGAATCAACTCTTTCTTCGCGGCGCGAAGTCTCTGTACTGCATCGAGAACGCATCGCGGTAGCTTGGTCGAGATTCTCGGCCCGCCATTTTCGATCCGACAACGCCGCTTACTCAGTTTTCGTGACGAAGTCGCTAGAGCACACCAAGAACACACACGATGCCGGCACAGCATCCAGCCAACAACCAACCCATAGGGAGGCCTTTGCAATGTCTTTGAATACACGAACCTGCGTCTTGGTAATCGTTGCCACCGTGTTTTGCGTCGTACCCATAGCCGTCGACGCCCAACGCCGGGGTGGCCGCGGCGGCCCGGGCGGAGATCGCAACCCCGGGGACCTTGAACTCGAAAAAGGCCCCCTGGCTGCCAATGAATTTGAAAAGAACGCGCTGTCAGTTCTCGAATACATCGCCGCGAATCAGCAGTTTCGTAACGTTCCCCAGCATGACGGACGTCTGCTTCGCATCATGACTCAAGCAATGGATGCAAAGCACGTCGTGGAACTGGGAACGTCCACCGGGTACTCGGGCATCTGGTTCGGTTTGGCGCTCAAAGAAACCGGGGGCAAGCTCACGACTTATGAGATCGATGCCGAGCGAGCCGAAATCGCGAGAACAAACTTCAAGCGAGCCGGACTTGATCCGCAAATCACCTTGGTCCAAGGCGACGCGCACAAGGAAGTCGGCAAGATCGAAGGTACAATCGACTTGATCTTTTTGGACGCCGACAAAGAGGGCTACATCGACTACCTCAACCAGTTACTCCCCAAGCTTCGCAAAGGCGGCGTGATCATGGCACACAATATCAACCCCCGCATGGCCGATCCGGCGTTCATGAGGGCGATCACGACCGACCCCAATCTTGAAACCGTCGTCCGAGGGGGCATGTCGATCACATTGAAGAAGTAGCATCGGCCAATAATAGCCAAGTCGCATCCGGCTCACCAAGATGGCAAAATGGTCATGGATCGCTTCGGCCCCATCCATCTGACGTTTGCCGCAGCACTGATTACGTGCGGACTCGTCAGCACGAATGCTGCGAGGCAGTTGGTGCGGACACCTGCGGTACCTAGAAGAAACTTTTACCGATGAAGATGAAGTCTCGACGATGGAACTTGCCCAGCCTTAGCCTCACCATTGGGCTAAGCATCGCGTTACCCCTTTCGGCCGCGGATGACGTCGACTTCGGGGCGGAGATCGCTCCGATCTTTCAAGAGCATTGCATCCGCTGTCACTCGCCC
>JARFQX010000409.1 GCA_029287555.1 Rubripirellula sp.
CTACTATCAGTGGGCTTCGTTGTTCTCCCAGATCGACTACGAGCTAGGAGAAAACAAACGCCGCGACAAGCTCGACAAGAATGAATTTGTCGGTGACCAGGTTGTGCTGATCGCGAAGAAGGATGAAGTGGTCAATCCGACCAATGGAGTTGTGGCCCGACCCAAGTTCCTCGGCGGGGACGAAATATCGGATCAGCTGATGGCGGACCGGCTAGACGCCGCGGCGAATTGGCTGACCTCGCCCGAGAACGAGTTGTTCGCGAAATCGCAAACCAATTTCATTTGGTATCACGTGATGGGCAGTGGGTTGGTGGACCCGATCGATGATTTCCGCTTGACCAATCCGCCAAGCAATCCCGAGTTGCTCGATTATCTTTCCGCGGAGTTGGTCCACAGTGGATTCGACCTCCGATCTCTCGTTCGCTTGATCATGAATTCGCGAACCTACCAGCTCTCGTCCGAGCCCAATGAGAGTAACAAGAATGATCAAACGAGTTATTCGCGGGCGATGGTGCGACGATTGCCGGCCGAGGTGATTCTGGACATGCAAAGCGACGTGCTCGGCATTCCCGCTTCGTTCGTTGGATATCCTCGCGGGATCCGTGCGGTTCAGATTCCCGGTGTGCAACGCAAACGGCTTCGCGACGCGCGTCCGCAACTTGGTGACCGCTTCTTGCAAACGTTTGGAAAGCCGGATCGTATTCTGGCTTGCGAGTGCGAGCGGTCGAACGAAACCACCTTGAAGCAGGTGTTCGTTCTGGTGGGTGAAGGATTGAATGAGCGGCTCGCCGATCCCGCCAATCGCCTTCATCGTCTCGCCGAATCGACTCGCTCGAACGAAGAAGTGGTCGACGAGTTGTACTGGACCGCACTTTCTCGACCGCCAAGCGACGCCGAACGAAGGGCTGCCATCGAGGTGATAGCGGGAGTCGACAGCCGTCCCGCTGGGCTGGGGGACTTTGGACGGGTCTTTCGCGCCGCTTTGTCACGGTCCGCGAGTGAACTCGAAGACGAAGTGGTTGTCGAATCGATTCTTTCGGCTGGAAAGCGAGCGGCTGCCCTCGAGGACGTCGCCTGGGCTTTGCTCAATGCGAAAGAGTTTTTGTTCCGCCGGTAACCTGTAGATCTGAGTCCGATCATGAACCGATCCCCCTTGAACCGACGGTCGATTCTACGCGTCGGCGGCGCCGGGATGCTTGGATTGACGATGCCGCGTTTGCTTTCGGGCGCCGAACGAGCCACCTCGTTCAAGCCTCGCGCCAAGTCGGTCATCTTCCTGTTCCAGTGGGGCGGCCCGAGCCAACTGGACACGTTCGACATGAAGCCCGATGCGCCCGACACCGTACGCAGCCCCTATCGACCGATCTCGTCGAGCGCCGACGGAATCCAAGTCTGCGAGTTGCTCCCGGAAATGGCCAAGCGGATGCATCACGTGTCGCTGATCCGCACCATGACTCACACGATGAAGAATCACGCCTCGGCTGGTTACTACGCGCTCAGCGGTCACGAACCGCCGAGTGACGATCAACGGCTGCGGGATTCACTCGATCTGTATCCCGCCTACGGTAGCGTCGTCGATCACCTTGCCCCGAATACCAATGGGATGCCAACCTTCGTCGCTTACCCCCATGTGATTCGCGACGGCTCGGTCGTCCCTGCCCAGCATGCAAGCTTCCTTGGCAAACAGCACGATCCCCTGTTGTTCCTCGAAGATCCCAATGACGCGAGCTTTCAGTTACCCGAACTGAGTTTGCCAGAGGGTTTGACGGTCGATCGACTGCAGCGGCGACGTGAATTGCAGAAGCTGGTCGACCAACAGTCGAGGCTGCTCGATTATTCCGCAGCCGCTCAGGGATTCGATCAATACTACGAGCGTGCGATCTCGATGTTGACAAGTGATCGGGTGCGCAAGGCCTTTGACCTTTCATCGGAGAGCGAATCGATTCGCGATCGATACGGACGCACCACCTACGGTCAAAGCTGCTTGCTTGCACGTCGATTGGTTGAATCGGGCGTGAAGTTTGTCACGGTCTATTTCTCAGCCAGTATCGGGGGCAGACGCGTCAACGAAGGGGGCTGGGATACTCACGGCTTCGACAACACACGGATGTATAAGATCGTCAACAAGTACCAATTGCCGATCACCGACCAGACGTTGCCCGCACTGCTGGATGATCTCGAAGAGCGAGGTTTGCTGGATGAGACGTTGGTGGTTTGGATGGGCGAATTTGGCCGCACCCCGAATATCAACAAGAACGAAAGCCGCGATCACTGGCCGCAGTGCTACACCACGTTGCTTGCAGGCGGCGGCGTCAAAGGTGGCTACGTGTACGGCAAATCCGACGCGCACGCTCGTTTCCCGGAGGAGAAACCGGTCAAGCCGGAGGACCTCGCCGCGACGATCTTCCAGCTCTTGGGAATTGATCCCGGTACCGAAATCTACGATCGAGATCATCGGCCGTTGATCATCGGCGGCAACACCGTTGACGATGTTATTGCGTAGCCGACATTCGGTCCGCCACGCAGCATGTTCCCAAAGTCGAAGCCTTCAATCGCTCCAAGAGCGTCGCTCACTTACCGTCCCACCAGGCATCAAGCTGCTGTTGCAGTCGAGTGACGTTGCTCTGTTGAGACGAGTCCGCGGCCAGGTTGTTCTTTTCGAATGGATCCTGCGCGACATCGAAGAGTGATACCGACTCGAGAAAGTCACCCCAAGGACGTGGCGAACCCGATTGCGTGTGCGGCACGATCAACTTGAGGGGGCCCTGGCGGATCCAGCGATAGGCAAGGTCGCGGTCCGGATGACCAAGGCTCGACGCATCGCCCGGATAGATTTCGCCGTAGATGGCTCGCGAAGATTTGAGTTTGGATTCGCCGCGAGCGACCGGGAGCAGATTGATGCCTGGCAAATCGATCTCGCTGTCGTCCGTGTCAACACCGGCAACCGCCAACAGGGTTGGCATCAAATCGATGCTACTGACGAGGCCTTCATGCGTTGCTGGTTCAACAACACCTTCCCAGCACAACAGGATGGGTGTCCTTAACCCATCGTCAAATGGCGCACGCTTGCTGCGGTGGGTGTGAGCAAACTCTTGCGGGCGGCGTCGTTCACGGCTCTCGCTTGGACGCCATCCATTATCGCACACGAAGACATAGACCGTCTCTTTGGAAAGTCCGGAATCTTCAACGTGTCGCATCAGACCACCGACAGTCTCGTCGAACTCCGCAATCGAGGCAAAATACGGCAGTTCATGGGGGCGGACTCCCGGTCGCTGTTGTGCCAACTCATAGAAGCGTTGCGGAGAATCATGAGGTTGATGGGGCAGAAACGGAGCGTACCAAACCATCCAAGGCGTGTCACTCGACTCGCAATCGTCGATGAAGTCGAAAATCGGTTGCATGGTGCGGCGTCCAATCTGAAGTCCGAAATCGCCGTTGCCGTGAGCCACGAGCTGGCCGCCAGCTAACGTTCTGGCTCCGCCGAACGTCTGCTCGATCGGAGGCGGTTCAAAGGTGGTCATGCCGTCGGTGAAACCGCCGTTTCGGTAATGTCCTTCCCAAAATTTTCCTGTCTGCAGAGAGCGGTACCCCCGTGCACGCCGGAGAGCTTCCGGCAAGGTGATTTGCGATCGGATCAAGGCAAACTCTCGTTCCCGGATCGATTCGTATTCTTCCCTCAACCGCATGCGGTTGTATCCAGCGTTGCCCGGCGGACCATGATTGAAGTGAATCCCGTGCTGGTGCGGATACAACCCGGTCAGCAGTGTCGCAAGCGATGGGCGGCACACACTACTTGGCACGTATCCGTTGACAAAACGAGCAGATTGTTGGGCTAACGAGTCGAGATTGGGCGTGTGCACACGTTCGTTACCCATGAAGCCAAAATCCATCCAAGCTTGGTCGTCGGAGATGATGTAGACA
>JARFQX010000603.1 GCA_029287555.1 Rubripirellula sp.
AAGCGTCGTACCAAGCGTCCATATTTCGAACGACCCCATTAGCGCGATACTCACTCGGGCTGTGCGGATCGGTGATGAGTCGGTCGAGCAACTCGCGCTCGCGATAGAGGCGACGCCAGATCTGGGCCCAGCCGAGGAAGAAGCGTTGGCCGCCGGTTAGCCCATCGATCACGGGTGCTTCGGCCCCGTCCAGGGAGAGTCGATAGGCTTCGTAGGCAACGCTTAATCCGCCGAGGTCGCCGATGTTCTCTCCCAACGTCAATTCTCCGTTGACGAAGTTCCCCGGGACCGGTTCGTACTGGGCGTATTGCTCGATGAGCCCTTTGGCCCTTCGTTCAAACTCCGTGCGATCTTGCTCGGTCCACCACATCCGCAGATTGCCTTTGCCATCAAATTTGCTTCCTTTGTCATCGAAGCCATGGCTCAGTTCATGACCGATCACGGCTCCGATCGCGCCGTAGTTTGCCGCATCGTCCGCTTCCATGTTGAAGAAGGGCGGCTGCAAAATTGCGGCGGGAAACACGATCTCGTTCATCGTCGGGTTGTAGTAGGCGTTGACAGTTTGCGGCGTCATGTGCCATTCACTTCGGTCAATCGGTCCCCCGAGTTTTTTCAAGTCTCGCTTGGTTTCGAATTCGGCAGATGCGATCAGATTGGTCGCCAGGACCGGCGAGTCAATTGAGAGGTTGGAGTAGTCTTTCCACTTGTCGGGATAACCGATCTTCGTCGTGAACATGGACAACTTATTCAGTGCTTCTTGCTTGGTTCCGTTCCCCATCCAATCACGCGTTTCAATTCGTTCGGCGAAAGCTCGCTTCAAGTTTTCGACCAGTTCCAGCATGCGGGCCTTCGCCTCAGGTCGAAAGTGCTTTTCGACGTAGAGCTGGCCCACCAATTCACCCAACGCCCCGCTCGTCACTCCAACGCCGCGTTTCCATAGCGGTTCCTGCTCGTCCACACCACGGACTGCCGTACTGTGAAAGTCGAACGCCCGCTTTTCAATCGGCTCGCTTAAGCTGCTTGCGTACTGGTCGATCACTTGAAAGCGGAGGTAATTCTTAATCGCTTCCAGGTCGGTCTGGCTCATCAACGTCGCCATCGCCTCGAGATAGCTGGGCTGGCGAACAACGAATTCTGACTGGCCACTGATGCCGCTGTGATCGGCGTAGACACGCCAGTCGAAGCCTTTCAGGGATTCGACCAACTCGTCGGTCGACATCTTGTTGTAGGTCTTGATCGGATCGCGGTTTTCCGTCTTCGTCCAGTGGTTTTTGGCAATCTCCGTTTCCATCTCGAAGATCTGATCCGCCGCTCGGCTTGCGCCTTGCACGCCCAAGAACGTCAACATGTCAGCGATGTAGACGCGCAATTGCTGACGCAACTGAACAAATCGTTCGTTTTCGTCATCGACGTAGTACTCGCGGTCAGGAAGCGTCAAGCCAGCTTGGGTGACATACACCGCGTAGTTGGCGCTGTCGCGGGCATCGACGTTGACATAAGCCGCCAGCGGCGCGTAAACGCCGCTTCGCGACAGTGATCCCATGACGGCAGCCGCATCACGGTGGGTGCGAATCCCTTCGATCAACCGCATGAAGTGCTGCAACGGTTTCACGCCAGCCGCATTGCGAGTCTCGGTGTCGAGCACCGCCTGGTACAAGTCCCCAACCTTTTGCGCTGCCGAGCCTGTTTCACTCTCTTCCGCAGCCGCCTCTTCAATCAGGGCGCGGACATGTTCGTCCGCTTCGTCGGCGAGTTTGGTAAAGATCCCGTAGTTTGACTTGTCCGACGGGATTTCGGTCCTCTCGAGCCACTTCTCGTTGGCGTACTCGTAAAAGTTATCGCCCGGTTTGATTCCCTCACCGAACAGGCTCCGGTCGATTCCCGATTGCTTCGCCGTTGCCACGGAGGCCTCAGTGGCGTCCCCCGATTTCTCGGTAACCGGTTCCTTGCCAACCGGTTCCTTGGCAGCGGCCCCGGAGACAAAGGCGGACAGCCCTATAGCGAGAAACGACATCAGATGGATTGGGTAACGATGGATCACGACTTACTAACTCGCAAATTCGGATGGAATGGCTTGCATGGGGGCAGCAGCGGGGCCGCTCGGATTCGGCAACCCACCTCGGAGTATCGTAAATCTTTTCCAAGAAACTGTTAACGCCAGGATTTCGAAAGGTGCCCGACACCCCTGGAAGCTAAAGATGGCTACCAAAAAGCGCAGGCGACGGAGGGACTCAGGGAAAACCGAGAACGGCTGAATATCTTCCTTTCTTCCCTGCGTCCCTGCGTCCTCGCGTCCCCGCGTCTGTCGCCCCGCGTCTGTCGCGTCCCTGCGTATTTTTTCTCTGCAGAATGATGAGAAGATGGCTGGGGACGGGGAGATGACAAACCGGAGCGTGCTACCGCCACTCGCTCGACCAGTCCTTGGTGTGGAGTCCGCTGCGGATCCTCCATTCTCGTAGCTCGGCCAGCAGTTGTTCCTTGACGTCGGCTGCCGACGGACTCGCCCACAGGTTGTCCACCTCGTTGGGGTCGGCCACCAAGTCGAACAATTGGCCATGCGGCTCGTCCAAAAAGTGCACCAATTTGTGCGTCTTGTTTCGGACCATTGTCATGAACTCACAACCGGTCAGCACGCCGTCGCGTGCTTGTTCACAGTAGACGAAATCACGTCCCGAATAATCCTCGCGGTCGCTAAGCGCCGGGCTGAGTGACCGGGCTTCCCAGTCTTTGGGGACTGGGATTCCGGCCCAGTCGAGAACCGTTGGCCCCAGGTCCATTTGCTGGATCAACGATTCGATTTGACGTGGTTGGCCAAAGCGACTTGATTCGCCAACAAGCCCGGGGGACCAGATGATCAGTGGGACGCGCGTGATCTGCTCGTACATCGTCCACTTCTGACTGTGCCCATGGTCGGTCAAACAGTCCCCGTGATCACTGGTGAAGATCACGATTGAGTCTTCGAGATAGTCATTTCGTTCCAAAGCGTCCAAGATCTCACCTACCTTCTGGTCGATCATGGTTACATTGGCAAGGTAGTACGCTCTTTGACGATGTCGCTGCTGTGGTGTGGGATTGAGATCGAGAACCACCGAGTCATGATCGATCTCGTAATTGTGCCGGCGCAGCTCTTTCAAGGCGGGCGGCTGATCTTCGAGTTCTTGATCGGTGACCGGCAGGAGCGGTAGTTCTCGATCCAGGTACGGCTGAGCGTAACGCGGTACTGGGTCGTAGGGAGGATGTGGGCCGGGGAAACCGATCTGCAGGAATAGCGGGCGCATTTTTGGCTTGGTATCGAGCCACCAAGTGGCCATATCGCCGACGAAGAAATCGGGATGAGTCTCTTCGGGAAGCTCCCAATCGAACGCGCCGAGCGCCTGACGATAGTCCTCCCGCTGGCGATAGAACTCACGCTGTTGCTTGACCAGCCCGCGAAAGCGAAGGGCCCGATCCCATTCGTCAAAGTAGTAGCGTCCCTCCAGGTAGCGATCTTTGTTCTCAACGACGAATCGTTCGTGAAATCCCAATTCGGTTTGGTAGGGCCAAGTGTGCATCTTTCCGATGTTGGCGCAGTAATAGCCCGAGTCATTCAGTCGCTCGATCCAACTGCGACGCCACGTATCGGCATTTTTGAGGATGCCCGTGGTGTGCGGATAGTAGCCCTTGAAAAGACTGGCCCTGGCTGCGGCGCAGGAGGCCGCCGTCACGTGGCACTGCGTGAACGAGATCCCCTCACGCACCAAACGGTCCAAGTGAGGCGTGTCGACGTGCGGAAATCCTAACGCCGCGATCGTATCGAATCGCTGCTGATCGGTGATGATGAAGAAGATGTTCGGACGATCGTCACTGTCGCCCTTCTTCTTTTGAACAAACACCCGCCAAACTCCTCGAAAAAGAACCCCGGTCATTCTGTCCCAGACGGCAACTCGCCAAGAGGGTACCCCATCGCCCGAGCAGGAGTAACTGCTGTCCCAATTCCCAGCGTCTCTCCTACTCCGGCGTGTCCTTCCATCCCAAAGCGATTCGACGCGACTGTCCCGATCGCCTTACGCGATCCGGTCAGGGGGGAGACGACGTGGCTGGCAAACCGGCTATACTTCCATGGGACTCGAATTCGGTTCGCCAGCCGGGGTCCGCTTCCAAGTTTACCACCATCCGCATATCCACCAGACTCCTCGAATTCAATCGCATGTCGGTCGCCCTTTTCGTTCCCTGCTACATCGACCAGTTCTTTCCCGAGATCGCGATCGCCACGCTTGAGTTGTTGGAGAAATTGGGCGTCTCGGTGGAGTACCCCGCCGGCCAGACCTGCTGTGGGCAGCCGATGGCGAATACGGGCTGCGTCGACGACACGGCTCCGGTGGCCCGTCGATTCGTCGAGATCTTTGCTGACTACGACGCGGTGATTTGCCCTTCGGGTTCATGCACGGCGATGGTCCGACACCACTATGCCGAGTATTTCGACCCGCAGGATACGGCGTTCCAACACGTCGCCTCCCGCAGCTTCGAGCTCTGCGAATATCTGCATGATGAACTTCAAGTCGATTCTCTCGATGCCAGTTTTCCGCATCGTGTCTCGCTTCACCAAAGCTGCCACGGGCTGCGCGAACTGAGGCTTGCGGCATCAAGTGAAACGAGGGTTCCTCGCGTTGACAAAGTTCGTTCGTTGATGGGTCTGGTGAGTGATATTGAGTGGTGCACTCCGACGCGAAGTGACGAGTGTTGTGGTTTCGGAGGCACGTTTGCGGTCAATGAACCCGAGGTGTCGGCCATGATGGGGCGTGATCGAATTGCCGATCATATCGACGCCAGATCCGAGTTCATTGCCTCGGCCGATATGAGTTGCCTGATGCATCTTGACGGGATCATCCGCCGGGAGAAGAAACCGATTCGAGTCATCCACGTCGCTCAGATTCTGGCAGGAGGTCCGTTCGCAGAAGGCCAGCGCAGCATCCCCTCGATCGCCCATCCCTGACAATCTGTTTCCCCACACCAAACGGGTCTTCAAACGTGCACGGTTCGGCAACCAGTTCGGTTTCGCTTCCCATCGTCGATCACCCGACGGCCGCAAAGCCATTTGTGACAAATGATCAACGCTCCCACTGGCATGACCAGGCGTTGTGGTTTGTGCGCAGCAAGCGGGACAAACAGGCGTCGGCCGTTCCCGAGTGGGAGTACCTCCGAGAATTGGCGTCCGCGATCAAGACGCACACGATCGCCAATCTTGACCGCTACCTCGAAGACTTCGAACGAAATGCGCGAGCCCTCGGCGCGACCGTGCATTGGGCGGCCGATGCCGACGAGCACAATGCGATCGTCTTGGGGATCCTGCGGGACCATCAGAAGTCCCGCATCGTCAAGAGCAAGTCGATGCTGACTGAGGAGTGTGGTCTCAACCACTTCCTCGAGGAGAATGGAGTCGAGGTCGTCGATACGGATCTCGGGGAACGGATCGTCCAACTTCGAAAAGAGACGCCCAGCCACATTGTGTTGCCGGCGATTCACATCAAGAAGGAAGAGGTTGGCGAGACTTTTCACCGTCACCTTGGGACCGATGCCGGTGCGTCCGACCCCAAGTACCTGACCGAGGCGGCCAGACAGCATCTGCGTAGCAAGTTTCTTGACGGTGAGATCGGGATTACCGGTGTCAACTTTGCCATCGCCGAAACCGGGGGGCTGGTAGTTTGCACCAATGAGGGCAACGCTGACCTGGGAGTGTCACTGCCGCGGGTTCACATCGCCTGCATGGGAATCGAAAAACTTCTACCGAGGTTCCAAGATCTGGCGGTTTTCACGCGGCTGCTGGCTCGCTCGGCGACCGGTCAACCGATCACCTCGTACACGTCCCATTTTCATGGACCACGCGACCCGGACAGTGAGTTGCACATCGTTCTCGTCGACAATGGGCGAACCAGGTTGCGTCAAAGCGATGAGTTCCGCGAAGCCCTCCATTGCATCCGCTGTGGCGCGTGCATGAACACGTGTCCCGTTTACCGCCGTAGCGGCGGACACAGCTATCGGGCGACCGTCCCAGGCCCGATCGGTTCGGTTCTCTCGCCCACTCGCGAGCCGGATCGCTACAAGAGTTTGCCGTACGCGTGCAGCCTCTGCGGCTCCTGTACCGACGTGTGTCCGGTCAAGATTCCGCTCCATCACCAACTCTTGGCATGGCGGAAGGAGTTAGTCGGACAGAACCTGCTTCCCCTCGGGAAACGCTGGTCGATGCGGATGGCTTCCTGGTTGTTTCGTCACCCCTGGATGTTCTCCTCCGCCGGCTATCTGGGACGAATATCGCTTCGCTGGTTGCCACATTCCTTGACGCATTGTCGATTGAATAAGTGGGCTCTCTCACGCGAGCTGCCGAAGCCACCGCCCGAGAGTTTTCGTCATTGGTACCGCAAGCATCGATAGGCTCGGCCGGTACGAGCTCTCGCTCGCGACCCCGATCGGCTCTTCTCCCTGGAACAGATTCCGTTTATCGACCACCACAACGCCAAATGAATGACCGCACAACCAATACGAGTCGCAAGAAGATACTCGAGCGTTTGCGGTCGCGTAGCATTGGAGACCCGCCGCTTCCCGAAATCGACGCCCACCGTCTGACAAGATTCGACGATCCGCTCGCCAAATTTGTCGAGATGCTTCAATTCGTCGGCGGTCAATCGCACCTGGTTGAATCGGAAGGCGAGATCCGGGCGATCCTGGGGGAGCTACAGCCCTTCTCGACCGCCGAGCAAATTGTCTCGCTTCTGCCTGAGGTTCACGCTGGGAACGTCGATCCGAGCGTGATCGACGATCCCCACGACTACGGCTCAGTCGACTGGGTCATTGCAACCGGTGAATTTCCCGTCGCCGAGAACGGGGCGATCTGGGTGGCCGGCCAAAGCCTGCCCGACCGCGTCTTGCTCTTCATTCCCCAATATCTCGCAATTGTCGTGTCGAGAGGGCGCATCGTCCACAATATGCACGAAGCGTATGCCAGGATCGGCCGTCCACCGAAAGGTTTTGGAGTCTTCGTGTCGGGACCCAGCAAGACCGCCGACATTGAGCAGAGCCTTGTGCTCGGTGCCCATGGCTGTCGAGCCCTGCAGGTTTTTCTGATGCCGTAGGTACGGCGAACGATTCGGCTGCAACTGTAGGTCCGCCTGTCCTCAGGCTGACAAGTGGCAGCATCGCTGGCTCGAAGAGACACGAGTCTGGGACAGACATCGGCAACAGTTGACGCTCCAGCTTTCCTTGAGTGCAAGTCAGATTTGCAATTCGGCGGAAAGGGCCACCGCCTGAGAGCGAATCAGTTGTGCGAACTGACGCCGAACTGCTGCTTGCCGATCTTTTGTCGATCCCGTGGCGCCTGGCCAAGCTCGTGCCAGTATTCGACGCGTTCGTCGTCCGGCATCCAGCAGAGCTGGACTCTCCGCCGGTTCAGGATCGAAGGAAAATCGACCGCTCCGTCAAACGGCACGTGTGCCTGCACCCCGAGAGCGATCAGCTCGCGTTGGCAGTCGTCCAACCGCTTCTCGTCCTCGGCTAGTGACCCTCGGATGTCCGATAATTCTTCCTGGTAATCGGCGTGCTCGATCGTCTCGGGAAGTCGATCGATTTCGCGGAGCTGTTCCTGCTGAGCCGCAATGGATCGCGACAACTGCAGCATATCAGCAGCAATACGACGTACCAAAGGCAGCATCGCGGTAGCCGAAGTCGGAGTGAATTCACTCCGTACATCGGCGGTCGGATCGTTATCGTTGCTGATTGCCCGGACCATAAGGTCACCAGTAATGCGAGAAGTATTGACTACAGCGTCACGCTGTCATTGGAAACGAAAAGCCCTATTAACAAGACGCAGGTGCCAGCAAAACGGTTCCTCGAACCAACCAGCCTCGCGATAAATCATGCATTGGAATCGCCCTGAGATCAAAGTCGAATTGCCGCGACAAGGACAATTGATCAGACATTGACACGGGAATGCCTCGTTGGGAAGGCGACACTCGAGAGAACCGGCGAACGAAGGTCCACTCAACACGCCCATTTTCCGCTTTTGCCCGTCAAGCTCGAGCTGGCGGTTGGGAGGTGAAAGCGTGTACACTACTTGGCCGCAGGCGGCCCGCAAAATGTCCGGTTGATAGCAATTCATCCCAGATTTGTCGGTTGTGAAGCGTTTGGTCCCTTTCTGAGGGTCAAAAAACCGGTGCTGTCAAGCCGTATTTCCTTGACGCGCCAGCTTTTTGACCTAGAGTTGAGGGTGTCAGGAACGGCGAACAAATCAATGGAAGGCGTTCGCAGACACAACCGGCCTACGTAGCGGTGAGACAGGATCCGATGTTTACGATCCTGCAAGGCATCGGGACTGTAGGCACTCACGATTTGAAAGACTTTTGGGCCGGTTAGGAAAGGACTGGAACATGCTGGTTTTATCGAGAAAAAAGAACGAAAGCATCGTTATCAACAACGACATTAAAATCGTGGTTGTTGAGATTCGAGGCGACAAAGTCAGGCTAGGCGTGGAAGCTCCTCGCGAGGTGCCGGTTCATCGCCGCGAAGTCTACGATGCGATCCAGCGAAGTTTGGAATCGGGCGACGCTCCAGTCGAATCGTGAGTCGCTGAAAAAGCGCGATGCCGTTTGAGCCTCGCCTGACCTCTTTTTGGAATTTTCTCCCAAGTGTCCCGATTTCTCGCGTTCAAACCGCTTTGTGGTGGACGACGCGGATGCTTCCTTGGTTGAACCCTTGACGAAGTCTGGTTGTCTTGGGTACAAACCGTCAACTTCATTGGCTGGGAATCCGAGGTCGATTTCTCGGTTTAGCGGTCATCTCAACGGCCCCTTCGTCTAGCGGTCTAGGACATCGCCCTTTCACGGCGGTAACACGGGTTCGAGTCCCGTAGGGGTCA
>JARFQX010000764.1 GCA_029287555.1 Rubripirellula sp.
CCGTTGTGATGATGGTGGTTTTGCCGATCGTGATCAACGCGATTGGAATGGATGAGATTGTGGGAGGCGCCTGGCTCGGCGGCACGATTGACTCGACGGGCGCGGTGGTCGCGGCCGGTTCCGCACTCGGGCCCGAAGCTGAACAAACCGCGGCTACCGTCAAGATGATCCAGAACATCCTGATTGGTGTGACCGCCTTCGGAGTCGCGGTCTACTGGGTGTTGTTTGTGGAGCGTGACGGCTCCGGGATCACTCCCAACGCGGGGGAAATCTGGCGGCGTTTTCCAAAGTTTGTGCTCGGATTTGTTTTCGCTTCCATCCTCTTTACCCGACTCAGCGTAGGTATCGACGGGGGTGAAGACCTGGTGAATCTAACCGTCAAGGAAGCGACAAAGAATCTGAGGGGATGGTTCTTCTGCCTGGCCTTCGTCAGCATCGGCTTGGAGTCCCGGTTCCAAGACTTGCGACAACAGATTCACGGCGGCAAACCGCTTGTTCTTTACGTGTGTGGTCAGACCCTGAATCTGGTGCTGACCTTGTTGATGGCCTACCTGATGTTCGGTGTGATCTTTGCTGATTACATTCGGGAGATGTTGGCGAAATGAACAGGATTGAGGGGCGGTGCAGATTTCTGCTTGCGACGCTATTGACCGCAGTGATTTGGATGGTCGTGCTCCCACGCATCGCGAAGTGGCGACCGATCGAGAGCATGATTCGCTCTCATCAGGCGGCAGGCATTGACCCCAGCGCGATGTTCTATTCCGACGTTGAGCATCTGACCTACGAGGAAGGCATGCTGCGGCGTGGCGATCAATGACGCGGCGCCGGCGCCTGGCCCCAGTTTCTCATGGGAATAGGTTCTCACGGGAATAGTTCCTCACGGGAATAGTTCTTCACGGGAATAGTCCCTCAGTGGAATGGGGCCCACTTGGGATCGTTCCCGGAATCAATTCGACACCGAAAGCTCCAAGGTTGGCTCGCCCTCGATCCAGCCGAGGCGATTCAAGAAACGATCAGCAGCCGTGACAGTCGTGACGTACCACTTATTTTTGTCACGACCATGATTGAAGAATCCGTGACCTTGTCCCTCATAAACGTGCAGTTCACTGTCGACTCCAAGCTTTCGGCAGTTGTCTCGAAATCGCTCGGCCGTTTCCACCGGGATTAAGTCGTCTTCGCTGCCGAGAAAGACGATCGATGGCGGGTCATCCTTGCTCAGATTATGAGCGGGAGAGAACTCGGGATAACGCGAACCGACCCGTGCGGTGCCCCAGCCACCGGGGCCGTTGTCGTAAACCGGATTGAACAACAACATGGCGTTGCTCTTGGCCGCAACGCTCTTGTCGATCTCCACGTCGTCATGATCGACCGTCCCGACGAACGCTGCCAGATGCCCGCCGGCTGAACCACCGGCCGAAGCGATTCGATTCGGGTCGATCCCAAACTCCTCGGCTCGCGCGCGCACCCAGCGCATGGCGGATGTCGCATCCTCAACGCAATTCGTGGGGGGATCGTTTGACTGCCGCTGCAGCAACCGATACTCGACCTGAAAACAAACCACGCCTCGGCTGGCAAAGTACTTGCTGTGTTCGGTGAACTGCCCCGGCGCGCCGCCGACCCAAGCGCCACCGTGAAAAAAGACAATGGCGGGCCGGCGGTCACTTGGTCGCCAATCCGACGGCTTGGTGACGTAGATCGCCAGCTCGCGATCATCGACCTGTTTGTAACCGTACCGCGTCCCTTCGGGCGGGGCTGCCGAGCAGACAACGCTAAGCAGCATCGGTATCAATATTGAGGTAAAAGTGCGACGAACAAGAGTTTCGAGGTGCATGGCGTTCTCGCTTAGACGGAGTCTTCCGACTCGGTATGAAGAATGGAAACGACCTCGAAACATGTTATCATTCGAATCGTCCATGCGTTGCGCGTTGCGGGTCGTTTGGCCCGGCCCCACTCGATTTTGCCGCCTCGCCTCGTCGTTTTGCGGTGTCCCGTCGTCGCACCGAGAAGCCTTGTTGAGCCAATGATCGATCGTCCCGTCCATTTTCATTGTCGATTGATCCTCCTGATGTCTTGGTTGCTGTTCGCGCCCGAAGCCTGGTCACAGGAAGACGCGGGTCCCCCCAAGAACACAGGTTCACCGACAGCCGACCAGCAGGCCGACGGGTTGGCAGCGCTCGAAGCGGAGGCCCGGTTGTTTGTTGATCGCCTGGCTGCGGGTGAATTTGACGCCGCGACGAAGGGCTTTGACGAAACGATTGCCGGGGCGCTTCGCCCCCAACAATTGGAGTCGATTTGGACCAACCTGCAAAAGTCGGTTGGGGATTACCAGCGGCTCAAAGGGATTCGACACGAGTCGGTGGACTTATACGACATCGTGTTTGTCACGTGTGAGTTTGCCAATGCTACGCTTGACACCAAGGTCGTCTTTGACAGGCAAGGACGGATTAGCGGGCTTTTCTTCGTGCCAACGACGCCACCCCGTGCGTACGCCGTCCCGGCCTACGTGAATCCAGATACTTTTCGCGAAGAGGAGGTCACTTTTGGGGTGGATCCATGGAAGCTTCCCGGAAGCTTGTCCCGTCCGGTTGGTGCGGCATCTGCGCCGGCGGTTGTTCTCGTTCATGGTTCTGGGCCAAACGATCGGGATGAAACCGTTGCTGCCAACAAGCCGTTCAAAGACTTGGCTGGCGGATTGGCTTCGAAAGGGATTGCCGTGCTTCGCTACGACAAGCGGACGAAGGTTCACACCGGACGAATCCCTGAGAACGCCACGGTCAAAGAAGAGACGATCGACGACGTGATTGCGGCCGTCGATTGGCTGTCCAAGCAACCAGCGATTGACGCCAAACGGATCTTTGTAATCGGCCATAGCCTTGGTGGCTATCTCGTTCCGAGAATCGCCCAGGCGGACCGAAACGAGCGGATCGCCGGTTACGTGATCATCGCGGGCAACACGCGCCCGCTCGAAGACTTGATCGCGGAACAAACGCGATACATTCTCGGTTTGGACGGCGATATCTCGGCTTCCGACCAAGAGGCCCTCGAGAAAATCGCTCAACAGGTCCGTCGAGTCAAAATGCTTTCCAATGAAGATGGTCCCAAAACCGAAGTCTTCGGCGCCTCACCGAGTTATTGGCTTGACCTCGACGGCTACCACCCACACCAGGAAGCCAGGGCGCTCGACGCTCCGATGCTGATCCTTCAGGGCGAACGTGACTACCAGGTCA
>JARFQX010000828.1 GCA_029287555.1 Rubripirellula sp.
CTATTGAACGATCCGTACCTGGCGATTCGGATGATCGCACGACGTTCGTTGCAGACGCTGCCAGAGTTAGCTGAATTGAAGGTGGAACCCTTGGGATCCGATTCCGAACGAAGCAATGCAATTCTGTCAATCGTCTCTCGCTGGGACCGGGATGCGCACGACGCCAATCCAGCCTTGCTGCTTGGCCCGGGAAACGCCGTCAAGACCCGGCGGATCGATGCGATTATGAAACAGCGCGATGATACGCCAATGAATCTGGCCGAATGAACGCCAGCGTTGGTCGGATCTTTGGTAGAGAGGGGAACCAGCGATTCAAATCCAACGTGCCCCCAGTCCCAAGCTTGTCTCCAAAACTGAATTTCGGGCGACGCGCATGAAAAGGGACTTACGCCAAAGCCAGCGCAAATCCCGTAAAGAACGAGTGCGGATGAGAGGACTTGAACCTCCACGCCCTTGCGGGCACTAGAACCTGAATCTAGCGCGTCTGCCAATTCCGCCACATCCGCTTGTTTGGCATTTTGTGCCGCGAAAATCATCGCCCCCGATTTCGCCGGCGATCGATCGCATTGTCACAGCTTGTTCGCCCGAATATAAGGGACACTGTACAACCGACAATGCTGGTTGCGTCTCGGTTCCCCCCGACTGTCGGCCTTGCTGCGACTCGGCCGCCCCGCGGTTCGGCCATCGCAACCACGACACTTCGAGAGAATATCGACTCCGTCTCGTCCTCGCAAGACGCGAAGCCTTACACACTTCGCCGGGTCACGAGCCGACCATCCCAGCTAACTCCAGGTGACGGGCGAACGATGAGACTTCACTGTTTGGGCACCGTGGGTTACCACCCCAACGATTCTCGGCACACATCGTGCTACCTTCTGCCCGAATCGGGAATCCTGCTTGATGCGGGCACCGGTGTCTTTCGGCTGCCGGGCCTGATTCAAACCGATTCGCTGGACATCCTGCTCAGCCACGCCCATCTCGATCACACCTTCGGCTTGACCTTCCTGCTCGACGTTGTCTTTGAACGCCCCCTGCGGATGATCCGGATCTGGGGTGAATCAGAGAAAATCGAGGCCGTTCGCCAACACCTGTTTCATGAGCTGATCTTCCCCGCCGAGCTGAGCGCCCAGTGGATCGCAATCGACGAGTTGGACCAGTGGGAGATTGGCGACGCCAAAATCACGTGGCGTCATCAGGAGCATCCCGGTGGCTCGGTCGCCTACCGAATCGAATGGCCCAGCGGCAAACGACTCGTCTACGCCACCGACACTTCGGGTGACACAAGCGAGGAGCACACAGCCTGGAGCCGCGAGGCAGACCTGCTGATGCACGAGTGCTATTTTCGCGATGCTTCAAAGCAGTGGGCGATCAAGACAGGTCACGCCTGGACCAGTCGAGTCGCCGAAGTCGCCGGCCAATCGAATCCCAAGAAACTGCTGCTCACGCATATCAATCCACTGGAGACCGCCGAGGATCCGATCGAGATCGAGAAGATCCGAGCCAAAGTCAACTCAGAAGTGATCCTTGCCGAAGACGGCATGGCGGTTGATTTCTAACGCAAGTTCGATTTTGGACTTACTGGTTTGCAGGCGATTCGCCGGTAGTCGTACTCCTGCACGATGTCAGAGTTTCGGGGGTAGCGGTCGAGTAGGAGAGGAGTACGAGTACCGCTTCGCTGAGTACGAGTAGGAGTAGGAGTAGGAGTAGGAGCGGGAAGGTGGTGATGATCATCAATCGGGTGTGTCGAGATAGGGATCCTGGCCGATCTCGCGTTGCATCTTCTTGCGTTCCTTTTCCATGTGCAACAACACCATGCGATCACGGAAATGGCGTCGTTCGACTTTCCGCTGGGCGCGACGGAAAAGCTTCGCGTACCGGTTGACCGCTCCCGCAAGATCCTCCCCCGCGTCCTTGAGCCGTTCCGACTTCTTGAGTCCGAGGCCCGTCTTGAGGATGTCATCGTCGAGCGAGAGGAATTGCCGATAGGAACCACGATCGCCTTGGCGTCCGCAACGACCGATCAGTTGACGATCGATGCGGGCGGCGTCGTGCAATTCGGTACAGATTACGTGCATTCCGCCGCTGGCCTCGACGCCGGGTGCCAGCTTCACATCGGTTCCCCGACCCGCCATGTTCGTGGCCACGGTCACCTTACCCGGCCCGCCCGCGTCGGCCACGATTTCGGCCTCTTGCGCAACGTTGTTGGCATTGAGGACCTGATGGGTGATTCCGGCTTCATCGAGCATCCTGGATAAGATCTCGCTCTTGTCGATCGACCGGGTCCCGATCAGCACAGGGCGGTGCTGGGAGTGGATTTCTTTGATCTCCTCGACGATCGCCTCGAACTTTCGTTCCATGGTGCCAAACACGCGGTCGGGCAGTCGAACCCGACGCGGCGGTCGGTTGGTGGGGACGCGGATCACCGGAGTGCGGTAGATCTTTCGCAACTCTCTCGCGCTCGTCGCGGCCGTTCCCGTCATGCCGGCGAGATGCGGATAACGCAAGAACAGGTCTTGGACCGTAATCCGAGCCGCCTGGCCAGTGGGCACACTGATTTCGATCTCTTCCTTCGCCTCAATCGCCTGGTGAATCCCGTCTCGCCATTTTCGTCCTTCGGCGAGCCGGCCCGTGAATTCATCGACAATCACAATCTCATCGACGCCCTTGTCGCCGGGGCGAACGACGTATTGGCGGTCGAGCAGGAATTCGCGAAAGACTTTGACAGCCCGTTCGGTGTATTCGTAGAGGTCCACCAGTCCCATCGTGCGGACCAGGTCATCCTTGGGCAGCGACCGCACCTTTTGACGCCCCCTCGCGGTCAGCTCGTATTGCTTGGTGTCCGGATCAATCGTGAAGTGCTCGTCCAACTCGTACTCGCTGGCATGTTCAGCCGCCCAGCGATAGGTGGCGACGATCTGGTCACGCACGGTGTCCTCAATGCTTCCGATGATCAACGGCGTGCGGGCTTCGTCTATCAGAATGCTGTCGGCTTCGTCGACCAGGCAAAAATGCATGCCTCGCATCACCACCTCGTCTCCGCTGCCTGAGAATCCACTGGCCCCGTCTCCGAGCATTTCCGTGGCAACACGATTTTGTGCGCGGAGTAACAAGCGGTCACGGAGGAAGTCGAAGCCGAACTCTTTGGCGGTACCGTAAGTGACCGAAGCGGCATAAGACTTGCGCCGCGCTCCCTGGTCGTCCGGCGTTTGGATCACGCCAACGGACAAACCGAGCATCTCGTAGAGCGGCCTCATCCATTCCGCATCCCGTTTGGCGAGATAATCGTTCACCGTTGCCAGATGCGCGCCCTTGCCCACGAGCGAGTGGAGGTAGAGGGGCAGCGTTGCGGTCAGCGTCTTGCCCTCACCCGTCTGCATTTCAGCGATGCAACCCTCGAACAAGGCAATCCCACCGACAATTTGAACGTCGTAGTGACGCATCGACAACGATCGCCTGCCCGCCTCACGAACCAGCGCGTAGGCCTCAGGCAACAACGATGAAAGCTTCTCACCGGCCATCGCCCGATAGCGAAGCGCCAAAGAGCGTTTCCGGAGGGTCGCTTCATCCTCGGCCTCAAGCGTCGACTCCATCGCATTGATCTGGGCCAGCTGACGTCGCCAGCGGATCATCTTGTGACGAAACCCTCGAGCGGAGAGCAGACTCAGCGCTCGATTCGACTCCGAACGCTCCGCGGCGGCAGCCTCGGGCGTTTCGATCACCACCGCTTCGTCCGCTTTCGGATCGGGCTCCGTCCCCGGCGCGTAGTCGTGCTCAGGATTCGCATCCGAGGGCAAGCCGAACTCGGGGAGCTCTTCCGCGCTGGATTGGGTACCCGTTTCTCCCGCCGACATCACACGCTCTTTCGAGTTTTTCTTCGCGACAAATCATTCGTTTCACACCCAGGCAGTGTGAAACATTCATTCTAGCGGGTCCAGATGAGATCTTAGGCAAAGTTGACGGGATTCCCGGACCAAGCTGGGCAAGCTGGGTCAAGTATTCCTGGCATGACGGCGGTTCTGCATCTGAGGATGAATTGAGTCGATCCAGTTATACCAGTGAATCGGTGTTCCCGGACTGTATGAGACAATCCATGAAAACGAGAATCAAAGGCCTGGCACTCTCCGCGATGCTGCTGTCCAGCGCTGGCATGACCCAGGCGGAGGAGCGCGGAAACCTGGTGGGGGATCTGCCCGGCTTCGGCGAGGAGGCGTACTTTCACGAAGACGGCACCTACGCGAACCTGGGCGAGTTTCGCGCTAGTCCGTTTGCCCAGACGAAGCCTCAATTTGTCTCCGGCGGTTCGAAGACTGCCAGCGGGTTCGTGGGTGACAACCATGTCGGGGATCTTCCGGCTTTTGCCGAGCAGAATGGTCTGTTCCAGCCCGCCTCGTATGACCAGGTCGAGGGGAGCCTTCCCGCCCCTACCCACTCGTACATCAACCCGCCTTCCACAGCGATGCCGCACGGGGGTGAGATCATCTATGGCGGGGAGATGCGTTACGAAGCTCCCGGGTACGAAATCGCCTGTGACGATTCCTGTGATTCCGCTTTCGCCAAGAAGAGTCGGCTCTTTTCCCTGCTGGATGATTGCTGTTGTGGCTGCTGGGGCACAACCGAAGCGTTAATCTGGTTCGCCCCCGACCGAAAGATGCCCGCCTTGATCACAACGTCTGACGCGCAGACCCTTCCCGTGCTTCCGGAGGGCGGCGATAGTAATGTGCAAACCGTTTTTGGAGACGACATCAATGGCGAGGTCTCCGGAGGTGTGCGGCTCGACTACGGCAAGTACATCACCGAGAACGTGGGAATCGGTGCTCGTTTCTGGTGGATGGCGAACAACGACGACTCGTACTACGCCGAAGGAGATGGCAGCGGCAGGTCGATTGGCCGTCCGTTCTACAACGTAGACATTCCCGCGAACGACGCCTTGCTGGTTGCACTTGACGACGTTTTCACCGGAGCGATTGCCGCACGCAGCGAGCTGAAACTGTGGGCCGCAGAGGCTTATGGTCGACTTCAGCTGACGTGCAGCAATACCAGTCGCTTGGATCTGATTGGCGGATATTCACACTTTGAAATCGATGACACGCTCGGAATCAGCAGCGTAACGGTAACTAATTCGACGGCACGCGTCCGAGAGTACCTGGACTTGTTCGAAACCGAGAATCGTTTCGACGGTGGTCAAGTCGGCTTTGAGATGGTGTTGACGCATGGTCGTTGGACGGCTCGCTCGCTCACCAAAGTTCACCTGGGGAATATGAATCAACGAGTTCGCATCGCGGGCATTAGCACCGACCAGACTCCACCTGCGGCGGTCAACGTGACGTCGGGCGGACTGCTGGCGATGGGCAACCAGGGTGAATACGAACGAGACGAGTTCGCGTTCGTACCGGAAGCCAACTTCAAGATTGGTTACCAATTGCGAAAGAACATTTCGCTGACGGCCGGTTACACCCTGATCTACTGGGACAACGTCTGCCTGGTCGGAGACATCATCGACGCATCGGTTGATGGCACCTCGCTCAACACGGGCAGATTCGGAAATCGACCCGCCTTCGAGTTTGAGGACTCGAGTCTTTGGGTCCAGGGGCTCGACCTCGGTTTGGTGATCGAACTTTAGAACCACGTCAGATTGCGGTCCGCCCCGATCACTTAGAGTCTGGGAACAACGATCAGGGGTTCACGCAAATCGCAAAAGGCTCGGAGTGAACCATCGCTCCGAGCCTTTTTTGCTGCGCGACGTCCGGACCGAGATCGGTTTGCCACGGGTGTCACGCCCGACGACTCCCTCCTACACCCATCCGAATGACGATGCCCGACCACCATTCGCCCATCATTCTTGGACTTTGGCCGATCGCAGGAATCACGACCATTGGCGTGACGCCGCAAGCGGCGCGCGAAACGATTGCCCAGGCGATTGATTGCGGGATCACGAGCTTTGACACCGCATTCAGCTACGGATTTGATGGTGAGAGTGACCGGCTGCTTCGAGAGTTTCTGTGTCACGATCGTGAGCGTTTTCGCGTCATCGGCAAAGTCGGACAACGATGGGATGAAAACCGAACCCGAGTTGTCGATGGTTCGCCAGCAACCTTGGTTCGGGATGCGGAGACGTCCCTGAAACGAATCGGAATCGATTGCTTTGACGTGCTCCTGCTCCACTCACCTGATCCGCACGTTCCGCTGGATCGGAGCGCGCAAACGATGGTGGAATTGCAGCGGCGCGGGCTTTGCCGCAGCCTCGGGATCAGCAACGTCACTGCCGAGCAGTACGCGTCATTTGCCCACACGCTTCGAACTCTCGACAGTCAATGCGATGCGATTCAGTGCCCGTTGAATCTGTTGCAGCGAGATTCGCTTCGGGAGTTGATCCCGGCTTGTGCCGACGACCACTGTTCCGTTTTCGTGTTCTGGACACTGATGAAGGGACTGTTGGCCGGGCGGATTGGACGGGATCACGTCTTCGCCGAGGGTGATAGTCGCCCCGGCTACCCAATTTTTCAGGGCAAAGCGAGGCAGCGAGCGCACGACGTACTCGACGCCATGAGAACGATCTCGGAGTCCACCGGCATGACGCTCGCCCAGCTTTCGATCGGCTGGGCAATCGCACAGACAGGCGTCAGTGGCGTCCTGGTCGGCGCGCGGCGCCCCAGCCAGGTGGTGGAGATCGCCAAAGCGAGCAAGTTGACCGAGGATGTCGTGTCGCAAATCGACCAAATCGTGGCGAGGTCGTTCGGCCCCAACGGGTAGTCAGAGTCGGAAGTCACAGCCGGTAGCTACTCTCGCAGCTCTTCGAACTCCGCCAGGTCGTCGTCGCCTGGAGCAACCTCGTCGGCTTCGAATTCAACCGCCTCGGCCGATTCCTCGGTGAATTCACCTTCCTCGGCTGCAGATGCTTCCGCCGCTTCCTCTTCGATCTCCTCGTTCAGCGGCCCCAACGCCGCTTGGCGCTTTCTTTTCTCGAGATGGGCGGCCACCGGCACAGCTAGTATCACGACCAGAAGAAAGATCACCCAAGGGATGAAGTACATCATCGCGGAACACCAAAGGTGCGAAAAGGAAACGGGAAACCAGATGGACGGAGTCGACAAGTCGCGTTGGCTCGCGGTTGACGACCTATTCAGACCATAGTCGACGAAGCCGTCGGAAGCAATTTTCTCAAGGTAAGATTGGATTCCATGTTTGAGGGCGTCCGGAACCTCCGTACAGGGAGACGCTGGCATTCCCTGTAGGCCGGCATCAAGGAGCGCAGCGACGCCGATCCGGCGATGGTTCTTGATCGGCGCCGAATCG
>JARFQX010000960.1 GCA_029287555.1 Rubripirellula sp.
GTCGAACGACGCTTTGAAGACCACGTTGACGTCCTCACGCTGATTCAGATGCGCCAGGTCATCAGCGATCTCCATCGCCAGCTCGAACGACTGCAGTACACAGGGCCCAGCGATCAACATCAAGGGTTGACCGTCCCCGCAGTAATATCGGTCGACCTTTACCGGTGTGACCGACGTTCGGTCGCTGCGTGGCGTTTCGCTCATGCGAGCATCTTCGACGATCGGGGCTCGACCGGCAAGAGAGTGGTGAGTGGTGAGTGGCGAGGGGCTTTCTTTAGCGTTCGGTCCGGGTGAGTTTCTCGAGCGAATTGCGTTCGGCGGTTCGCGCCGCGCGGTTGGCTCCTTTGGCCGCCAGGGCGGTGATCCTTTGGATGAATTTTCGCCGGGTCGATTCGCTCACTTGCGGGATTCTCGTTGCCACGTCGATCATCGCCGGCGGATTCTGTTCCGAAGCCTGTGACACCTGAGACATGAAACGGGCTGTCTCGATGAAGTTATGGTCCGCCGAGCGGCCGATCAAACCGCTGAAGGTGCGCGCAATCAGGTCGGCCCCCAGACTTTCAATTTGGACAAAGCAGTCGAGTGTGCCGGTCACGGTGGTGCGTCCTTCGGCTCCCTCGGCGTAGCCGCTTCGCAGGATGAACACGCCTCGGCCGCCAATCGGTTTAGCGACCAACTTGCCATCGTATCGACCCTCGGCGACGTAGATGTGCATGGCCGGATCGCCGTAAACGAGGTCGATCTGGCATTTGGTGCCGTTGCCATCCTCGGCGTCGAAGTGATAGGGCCCCGTTCGCTGCGTCTGCACTTTCGTGATCCCCATCAAATCCCAGATACCGACGAGCACCTCGGGGTTGCGTGCGAGAAACAGGAACATCTCCCGATCGCAATCGATCGCCTGGGCTGGCAGTCGCCGATAGAGCGTCGGCGAGTTCGCGATCTCGAGAATCCGACGTTGGGCGTCCTGCGTCAGGCGTTCCATCGGCAAACTGGCGAGCAGATGCTTCCGCTGAGCGTAGGGGCTGTGGGCGTTGGCTCGGTGACCGAAGGGGTTGGAAGTCACGCCCGGAAGCTGTAACAACCCGGTGGGCGAGTTTCCCTGATCAGGCATGGCCGGCTTTGCCTGGCCATGAGCCAACGGTACGGCAGCGAGGGTCAGGGCGCAAAGGTACCCTACCCGTATGAAAGCTCGGATCGTTCCCCCCGACACCGATGTCCCCTCAGGCTTATTTGCGTTGCTGCCCCGGATCGGCGAAGCGCTCACCTGCGGTGAAACTTCCCATCGCCAGCGAGAGCGGCCGACGCAACGTCTTTGAGGGATTTTCGGTCACTGGAGCGCATCAAGTTGAGAAAATCGGGACATTACCTGGACCCTCACCGAGGCGGACTCGACACCCGGCGAGGTTTCTCGATAATCGCCCCGAGTCTCGGAGGTGTTTCCAGGCCGCTGCTGATTCGGTCGCTCCACACTGGGTTTGAAAGGTAGAAGAGGACGGACATGGCCAAGAAGACGATTGATCAGATTGATGTTGCTGGCAAGACGGTCCTGATGCGGGTTGACTTCAACGTCCCACTGGATGACTCACTGCAGATTACCGATGACCGCCGGATTCGAATGGCGCTGCCGAGTATCAAGAGCGTGATTGACCGAGGTGGCCGCTTGGTGCTGATGAGCCATTTAGGGCGTCCTGGCGGCAAGGGCTTCGAAGAGAAGTTCAGCCTCGCACCGGCCGCCAAGCGACTTGGCGAGTTGCTAGACAAACCGGTAGCGATGGCGTCCGACACGGTAGACGATGACGCGCGGGCGAAGGTCTCGGCGCTCAACGACGGCGACGTGTTGGTGCTCGAGAATCTCCGCTTCAATGCGGGTGAGAAGAAAGGTTGTCCTGAGTTTGCTGCCAAGCTTGCCTCGATGGCCGACGCCTACTGCAATGACGCGTTTGGTACTTGCCACCGCACGGATGCCTCGATGGTCGCCGTGCCCGAGGCGATGAGTGGAAAACCACGGGTGGTCGGACATTTGGTGGCCAAAGAGATTCAATACCTCAGCGACGCGATCGGGCAACCGCAGCGGCCTTTTGTGGCAATCCTGGGCGGCGCTAAGGTGAGCGACAAGATCAACGTGATCAACAATCTGCTGGGGATTTGCGATGCGGTTCTGATCGGTGGGGCGATGGCCTACACCTTTTCTCTGGCTCAGGGAGGAAAGGTCGGCAACAGTCTGGTGGAAAAGGACAAGGTCGACTTGGCCAAAGAGTTGATTGCCAAGGGGGGTGATAAGCTGCATCTTCCGGTCGACACGCATTGCGGGGACGATTTCAACGACATCGCTGGTTGCAATAAGAAGATTGTTCCGACCGGTGAGATTCCGGATGGCTGGGAGGGCCTCGACATCGGTCCGGAAACGGCCAAGCGATATGGCGAGATCATCAAGGACGCCAAGACGGTCGTTTGGAACGGGCCGATGGGAGTCTTTGAGAAACCGCCGATGGACGAAGGAACCAAGACGGTTGCCCAGGCGATTGCCGACAGTGACGCGATCAGCATCATCGGCGGCGGTGACAGTGCCGCGGCGATTGATCAACTCGGTTTCGCGGACCAGGTCAGCCACGTTAGCACCGGCGGCGGCGCGAGCCTTGCCATGCTTGAGGGCCAGGACTTCGCCGCGGTCTCGCTTCTCGATGACGCAGACGCGTAAGTCGCAACCGTGAAGACGCCTCCGCCCCCGGCACGCGACACCGCCGAAGACCTCCGACTGATTCAAGCCCAGAATCGTGAGCAGCACTGGTTGCGCTGGGGGCCCTATCTGTCCGAACGGCAATGGGGCACCGTCCGCGAGGACTACAGCGACGGGGGCGACGCGACCTGGAGCTATTTCCCTCACGATCATGCGCGCAGCCGCGCCTATCGCTGGGGCGAGGATGGGTTGCTGGGCATTTGCGACCGCGGATGCCGGCTTTGCTTTTCCGTCGGACTGTGGAACGGTCGCGATCCGATTTTGAAAGAACGGCTGTTCGGTGTGACCGGTCCCGAAGGAAATCACGGCGAAGACGTCAAAGAGTGCTACTACTACCTCGATAGCACTCCGACTCACAGCTACATGAAGGCGCTCTACAAGTATCCGCAGAGCCGCTTTCCGTACGAGGAATTGGTTGACGTCAGTCGCAAGCGAGACCGGACCGAAGCCGAATACGAGCTGCTCGATACGACGTCGTTTCACGAGTCACGTTACTTTGACGTGGTCGCGGAATATGCCAAGGCGTCCCCCAACGATCTGCTGATCCGATTGACGGTCACCAACCGCGGGCCCCAAGCAGCGGTGCTGCACGTCTTGCCTCAACTGTTCTTTCGCAACACGTGGACGTGGAAGTGTACGGACGAAGGTTGCACCACCAGACCGACGATGCGATTGAAAGAGGGGGTGGTCCAGACATTTCATGAAACCCTCGATCGGTTTTGGTTCGCCTGCGACGCGATGGACCATTCCGACGAGTGGACGTGGTTGTTCACCGATAACGAAACGAACGCCCATCGGCATCCTGACTTGCCCAGTGAGTCGGAGCACTTCAAGGACGCGTTCAATAACTACGTCGTGTTGGGTGATACCAGAGCGGTGAATTCTGGTCAGAGAGGAACGAAGTGCGCTGCCTACGGTCTACTGATGCTGCCGCACGGCGCGTCTCAGCAAATCCGGCTTCGCTTGACCCACGTCGATGAGGAGATCATCCGCGAACGATGCGGCGGGGAGCCGGGCCGTTTTGCCACGGCCGCCTTCGGCGACGAGTTTGATCGATGCTTTGAACAACGCATTTCCGACGCCGAGGAATTCTATTCAAATCGGATTCCCGACCCGCTGGCAGACCCGCAGAAGCAGATCATGCGGCAGGCTTACGCAGGTTTGCTGTGGACGAAACAGTTCTACCATTACTCGGTTCGCACTTGGCTCGACGGCGATCCCAATGGCGTGCCGACGAGTCCCGCGCGGAGGAATGGGCGCAACAGCGATTGGAGGCACTTGTTCAATCGCGACGTGATCTCCATGCCCGACAAGTGGGAATACCCCTGGTACGCGGCCTGGGATCTCGCCTTTCACATGGTCCCCATGGCCAACCTGGATATTCACTTTGCCAAAGAACAACTGATCCTGTTCCTGCGCGAGTGGTACATGCATCCGAGTGGCCAGATTCCGGCCTACGAGTGGCACCTCAGCGATGTGAATCCGCCGGTTCACGCTTGGGGTGTCTGGCAGGTCTACAAAGCCACCGGTCCGCCTCGCCATCGCGACAAAGTGTTCCTGGCACGAGCGTTTCAAAAACTGCTGATCAATTTCACCTGGTGGGTCAATCGCAAAGACCCCCGCGGCAAGAACATTTTTGCCGGCGGATTTCTAGGGCTTGATAACATCGGTGTCTTTGACCGCAGCAAACCGTTGCCCGAAGGTCACCTCGAACAGGCCGACGGCACTTCCTGGATGGCCTTTTACTGCGGCACGATGTTGCGGATGGCGATCGAACTTGCCGAAGACCATCTCGCCTACGGTGACATGGCAAGCAAGTTCTTTGAACATTACGTGGCGATCGCGGAAGCCATGAATTCGATGGACGGATCGGGTCTTTGGGACGATGCCGACGGATTCTACTACGATCATCTCTACGTCAACGGCCATTCCATCCCGATGCGCGTTCGGTCCCTGGTCGGTCTTCTGCCGTTGATGACGGGAGTCATTCTGGAAGACGCGATCATCGAGAAACTGCCCGGTTTTCGGGCCCGCATGGATTGGTTTCTCAAGAATCGCGATGATCTCAGCAAGCACATGACCTACATGGAACGCGAAGATCCGGATTCGGGTAGCCCATGCCGACGCCTGCTCGCGATCCCCTCAGCCGCACGCTTTCGACGCTTGTTGGAGGTGATGCTTGACGAAAATGAATTTCTCTCGCCGTTTGGCATTCGCAGCCTCTCGGCGGCCCATCGAGACAAACCGTTTCGGTTTGAGTTTGGCGGACAGCGCCACGAAGTGGGTTACGTGCCGGGCGAGAGCGAAAGCGGAATGTTCGGTGGCAACAGTAATTGGCGAGGACCGATCTGGTTTCCCACGAATTATCTATTGATCCAATCGCTGAAACGTTACTACTTCTTTTATGGCGACGACTTGAAGGTCGAATGCCCGACCGGCAGCGGGAACTTGATGACGCTGATGGAGGTCGCTCGAGAACTGGAACGTCGCATGATCTCGATCTTCGAAGTGGGGCACGACGGCTATCGACCGGCACACGGGGATGAGGCGTACTACCGAGATCATCCAGATTGGAAGGACTTGATCCTGTTCTATGAGTACTTCCATGCCGATACCGGACGCGGGCTCGGGGCGAGCCACCAAACCGGCTGGACCGCCCTGGTTGCCTCGATGCTGCGAAGCCAGGCGGAGCAGCAAAGGCACGCCCCGATTCGCCCCACCTGTTAACGATGGGCGGGCGTGAAAGGGGGCGGCTGTGAATTGCACCTGTTCCCAGTCGAGCAGCAGCCAAGTCGCCGGGCGCCTCGGACATGGCCCAGGCCGTATCGACTCGTGCTTTGTCAAGCCTTGGATTTTGGGTGGCCGGGAAAAGGGGTCAGACACCAAAAGTGCGAAGCACCCGAAGGGCCGTTCCGGCTTTTGGTGTCTGACCCCTTTTCCCGACCGGCTTTTGGTGTCTAACCCCTTTTCCCGACCCCGGTTCAACCCCATTTTTAAGTTCTGACAAAGCACT
>JARFQX010000837.1 GCA_029287555.1 Rubripirellula sp.
CGGCGCTTGAGACCGTTTCGCAGGTCCCCGGCGTCAAAGAGGTCCTGGAACCGGCACTTGGCTCCCTGATGGACTCGGTATCGGCCTACACCAAGAGCTAGCCGCACCGCTGGCAATTGAGCCGAACCGATTTGAAGCACTCAACTCCCGTCCGGACCTGCATCCGGGCGGGAGTTTTCTTTTTCACCCTCACCACTCGCCACTCGCCACTCGCCACTCGCTTCTCGCCACTCAGTTCCCCTCCTGTTCCTCTTCGCTTCCGGCGCGACGTTCCCAATCGCGGTTGAACTGGTCGAGCTCGGGCAAATCGATGTGAGGCAATCTTCCGGGACCGGGGCGATCCGACGGGGGCAGTTCGCTGACCAGGGCGGCTTGATCAAGCGGATCCAGGCCGGAGACGGCTTGCAACTCGGCCAATACCATGAACCAGTACTCCTGGGCCTCGATGAGCTTGATCTCGGTCTCGTTGGCTTTGGTTTCAAGCAGGTTCAAATAGATCAAGTCGATCTTTCCACGATCGAATGCGAAACGGTAACGATCCAGAGTCTCCAGAGCGGCTTCTAGCGACACCTGGGTTTGCTCGACGATCTTGGCGGCGAGTTCCAAGTTGTTGTAAGCCGCTCGCACCTCCCGGTCGATCTTGTCTCGCGCGAAACGCAGCTTCTCCTGAACCTGGATGATCTTTGCAGAGAGCGATTGGATCTTACCGAACGCTTTGCGACGTTGGACCGGGACTTCCCCCGCTGCGCCGATGATCAGCTCGAATGGTCCCTTGTCGTCCGAACTCGATCCGGGTTCCCCCACGTCCTGGGAGCCTTCCATGATGAAGTCGAGTCTGGGCAGCGTTTGGTTGCGAGCCAAGCAACGCTCGATATCGAGCTGGCGAATCTCCAGCTCCAACCTTCGAGGTTCCGGACGCAGGCTAATGGCGGTTGACAGCGCCGAGGCTAGTCCGTCTTCAGGCAATGGTTCGATCGTTGGAAACTCCTTCGGTAACCACTCGTCGGACGGCATCATTGGGTTGCCAAGCTCGTCGCGCAGGTACAACGACAGCTTGAAAGCGGCTTCGCGGAATTTCCGCTCGACCTCCAGTAGTTTGGCTCGGCGTTCCGCGATCAGCTGGTCGTTAAGAATCAGGTCGATTTCGGCGAACTTACCCGCAGCGACCCCCGCCTCGAATTGCTCCCCTCGCGTCTCGGCGAGGTCCAACAGTTCACGCGTTGCCTCAAGGATCGATCCCAGGGAGACCCATTTCCAATAGGCCAGCGTCGCGTCTCGGGCGGCAAACAGAAACGCTTGCTGAAGAATCGGGTCGGCCATTTGGCGGGCGAGCGAGGCGCGAAACACGGCAACCCTTTGCTCGTCAATCGCCCGGCCTTGAAGCAGTGGGGCGACCAATCCCGCTTTGAATTCCCCGCCTTTTTCTGTTTCCCGTTCTCGATACCAGGGCTGGAAAATGCCGCGGCCGATGCGGTAGCCCGCGTACAACTCCGTCCCCCACCACGTGCGGCGTGCGACGCCGATGCCATGACGATAGTTCTCGTAGAAACCGGTTGGCTCGTTGATCGTTCCCGCTTTGAGCTTGAGGTCGTACGCCCCACGGGCCGCCGTTAAATCGCCCTGGGCGATCCCGGCTTCTTGTCGGGCCTGGTTGATCTCCGGATAAAAGCGGTAAAGGCTGGCAACCACGTCGGCCGGCGTTAGTCTTTCGCGAATCTCCCCCGGCGGCAGCGTCTCCTGCGGCAGGGCCCCAGCCGGCAGTGTCTCCGGCAGCGGCTCTTGGGCGGATCGTCGCGGAGCCGACAGTGTGTCTCGGCCGGAAGCAGCAGTATCCGCCCTCCCGCGGTCAGGCGTCACCGACGAGTTCCTCGGCACCGCAATGTCTTCGGGCACGATCTCAATCAGGCCGGAATCGGCCTGAATCGGTTCCACCGGTCGGGGAACCTCCGTGATCTTCACGGACCGGGGCTGGGATACTGAGCGGGGCTGGGATGTTGAGCGGGGCTGGGTCGCGAGCGGCGGTGACGGCGCGGGGAGCTGAGCAACGGCGGAGTCCAAGCCAATCGCGTAGGGGACGAGACAGGCAGCGAGCGCAACGAGCACGGCAGCAACGTTCGGATTCGACCGTGCATCCATGTCAAGTTCCGCGTCCTTTTGCTGCTTCGAAGGCGCACACCGCGGGCGCACTATTAGGCTTTATCGGCACGACTTGCCCGATCAGTTCAGACTCTTTCCCGACAAGAATCAGGATCGATCGGGGATCACAGCGCCGGAAACTCAGCGGAGCTGGTGCCCACTTTGCCCAACTCGATTGCGATCATGTTTTAGGAAGTTTCACCTTCGACGCCTTCTCTTTCGCTGGCGGCTGGTTGGCGACGGTGGGCGGGAATCCGTTGAGTTGACGCCATATCTCGTAGCCCAGCGGCACCTGGCGTAGCAGCACCCAGCCGTTGGCTCGTACGCCTTGCCGCAGATACCGATCGTCGGGCCATGGATCGTCATTGGGATCGGGGGTCACCGTGATACGGAAGTTTCCCATGGCGTCGTCAGTCGGAAAGACTCGATTCACACGACCGCCAAACGTCCCCACCGCAACCGATGGCCAGCCAACGAATTGAACGGCCGGCCAACCTTCGAACTGCAGCCGAACTGGATCTCCCTCCTTGATCAACGGCATGTCATTGCCACTGACCTTCATCTCGACCGCCAGTTGGGTTGTTTGCGGCACGATGATGAACAATCGGTCACCTTCTTTGATCGTGTCACTTCCCTCCAGTCCGTACCACTCTTGCACCACTCCAGACCGCGGGGCACGCACTTCCAAACGATCCAGTTCGCCACGTTTGTTCTGAAGGTCGATCAATTCCTTCTCGATCGTCTTCAGTTTCTGCATTTCCTCCAGAACTTTCTGGTTGGCTTGGCGATTCTTGATATCGATTTCCTGACGCTTCGCCTCGACCTCCTCTTCCTTTGCGACCATCGAAGCGTAGGCCTCTTTGACAAAGTTCTCGGACTTGAGAACCTTGGCTCGCTGCGATTCGACGGCTTGTTCCTTGGAGAACAATTCTTCGCGGGAGACGAGCCCGCGTGTTGCGACTTGTTCAGCGATTCGCAATTGGTTCCTTTTGTCTTCAAGGTCGGCCTGCAGCGAGACCACCTCGTTCTTCGCCTGTTCCCACTTCTGATTAGCCGCCTCGAGTTCCTGCTTGAGGGATTCAACGAGTCTTTGCCCGCTGCTCTCTTGCAGCACCGCGGCCTGCTCTGCCACGGCGATGATCGACGAAGCGGACGACCTCTTTGATTCAATCGCGATGATCTGAGTATCGATCTGCTGCACGCCTTGGGCCGCGAACGGTGTCATCCGCAGAACCACCTCGCCCCTTTCGATAAAGCTGCCCTCACGCAACCCCGGTTTGACATAGCTGATCACGCCCTTCGACGGGCTGAGCACCTCCTGCGGACGCTCCTGCGGATCCAAAGCGACGACCGTTCCGGTACCCCCCGCCGTTTGCCGCCAGGGAACGAAAAGCATGGCGACGATTGACACGCCAAAAAGGATAAACGTAATGCGACCGCAAAGGCGAATGATCCGATTCGTACGGACCAACTCCAACGCGGGGATTTCGTATTGCAGAGTCTTACTTAGAGCCATGATGGATGCGACAGGTGAGTGTGATATGGCTAGTGCGTTGTCAAAGCTTGGTTCTAGGGTTGGCTGGGAAAAAGGGGTCAGGCACCAAAAGTGCGAAGCACCCGTAGGGCCGTTCCGGCTTTTGGTGCCTGACCCCTTTTTTTCGACGCGTGTCTAACCCCAATTCTTAGTTCTGACAAAGCACTAGTCGTGATTCGCTCGTACCGCAATCTGGTCGTTACAGCGACTGATGACTCGATGGCTCTTGGTCGCCACGAGCACGGTCCACGGTTCCGCCGGATTGGCCAGCGTTTCCCAGACCTGGTCGAACCATTCCTCGGGCAAATCGTCGAGCAGCCCGTCGATCAGGACAACCGAAGGGTGCGCGGCAATTGCCCGCGCAATCATCAGGACCGCCACTTCGCTGCGATTGAGCGGATAGCCGCCGGTCTGAAGCATCGTGCCGCCGCCTTCAGGCAATCGGAGCACGTTGGACCACAATCCAAGCTGTTGCAAGACGTCGCGAACTCGGTTGCGACCGACTCCGGTTCTTCCCAGGCTGACGTTCTCCACCAGTGTGCCATTGAAGACCTCGACGGGGCCCGCATAGCCGACGATCCGGCCCGCCGAGGCGATCCCGGCAAACCGAGCATCGACCCCGGCGACTTCGGCCATCCCCTTGGAAGCTTTCGACAGTCCCGCCAGGACGCGCAGCAGCAGCGACTTGGCATGACTGTCCTCCCCAACGACCGCCACGCGCGAACCGGCTTTGATCCGCAGGGCCGGAACTCGCACCGCTCCCGCTGGATCATGGATCGACAGATCATCCCACCAGATTTCTCCCTGGCGATCGCTCCCCACTTCCTGCTGTCGCCGCGGATCCACCGGTATGTCCAACAAGTGGCCGACCTTTTCAACGCCGGCCATCAAGTCGTAAAACTTCTCGATCGACTTGCCCGCTTTGGCAAACGAGCCGACGACCACGGTGACCACCAACTCGCTCGCCACCAATTGGCCGAGCGTCAACTGTTGTTGAATGACCAACCATCCTCCCAGTCCCAACAAGATGGTCGAAGCAACCACTTGCAGCCCCACCGCAAAGGTGACTTGCCGGATGATCACATGAAATTGCCTCTTTCGGGCACGGATGTAATCACTCGCCAATCGGTTGGCTCGATCGATCGCCAACGACTCGCCCCCGTTGACCTTGAACGCGCCGGGCGACGCCAGAACGTCTTGCAACCAATGCACAATTCGATACTTGGTCATCGACTCCTCGATCGCCGTGCGGATGCCGCCACGTCCAAGAAGCCAGGTGAGCGAAATCATAGAAATCAACAACACCAGGTCAAAACCGAGCAAGAAGGGATGATAAAAGGCCAGCAGTGCCATGCCGAGCGCGGTGGTCAAAACCAGCGAAACGCCGTCGAGCAGCAAAACAGAGGTTGCCTTTTGGATCGTCATGATGTCGAACAAACGGTTCGCCAATTCCCGCGGGTACTCGCCCGCAAGTGATGCCTGGTTCGCCCGGGGAAATCGGTGCGCCAAGTCACCCACGATGCGAACCAGTTGCCGTCGCTGAATGATCTCCACCAGGCACGTTTGCAGCACCCGGAGCAGACCGGACAAACCGAGGCAGGCAAGTAGCATGGTCGCCAGCACCAGCAGCGGTTGCCAATACGTTCCCCAACTAACAACGTTGACCAGCGATTCAATGGCCAGCGGTGTCGCCAGAGAAAGGATACCGGCGACCAGGGCAAACAGGGCGACCGTTCCGATGTCCCGGCGATCGAGTCGGAGCAGTCCCATGAATCGGCGGAGCGGCGAATGGTAACGATGGACGTGATCGCCACTGGTGTCGTGATCGCCGTGATCGTGCGCGTCGGCTGCCGACAGGTGGCTGCATTCGAGTTCCTCCTTCGCAACAAACGCCCGCACCGATCCAGCCTCCCGGACCATGCCCACGAGTTGTCGGCGTGAAACCGTTTCGATTCGGGTCTCGCCCGTTTCATTGTCGATCCGACTGACCTCAGCCTTGCCGCTGACCCTTTTCTCAACTACCAGTGTCGAGTCACTACTGGACAACACCACGGGGTAGCCCTCGGTGACCAAATCCCACGTTCCATCCAGACCGTCAAACTCAAACTGCTTGAGCATGACGCCAAAATGCTTGCCGGCAGCCGCTAGCAATGTCAGGCGATCTTCCGGATCATGGGGCAGGTCCGCCAGCACCAACTGGCTTCGATCCATTGAAACGTCCAGCACGCCACAGATTCGCGTTAGGATCGCGTAGACTGCCTCTTCACTGCCGGGCGTCGATTGCGTCGGATTCGCTACGGTTGTCATCAATCGGGTGGTGGCTAAGGGAAGGGAGTCACAGTTCTTCAGTCTTGGGCCATATCCTTTTACGAAGGAATCGCCGTGAAGCGACAGCCCGATTGGCCATGGCGGGGGTTTTCCCAGCCCATTGTAGGGTGAATCAAAGGGAACCGATCAGGACCGTCTGATGCGAGGACATTTACAGCTTCGGCATGGGAGTCGGAACGACGGGGCACGAGTGCTTTGTCAGAATTTAAAAATGGGGTTGAATCGGGGTCGGGAAAAGAGGTCAGGGTCGGGAAAAGAGGTAGGCCTCAACAAAACGGGACTGGGCATGGCTGAGTGATGCCATTAGAGGTGTTAAGGCAGCTAGAGAGGGAAGAAAAGAAATAGATAT
>JARFQX010000912.1 GCA_029287555.1 Rubripirellula sp.
CCCCGAATGAGCTGAACCAGATGAGGGTCTTTTAGAGCGAGGCAAACAACTGGTCAAGCGCCGAGGTGTCATCGTCATCACGGGTGGCGGCGTTGTCCTCCGCGAGGGAATCGACGATCTCGTCGAGTTCGACAACGGCCGGATTGTCAAAGATGCTGACGTCATCCTCGGCTTCCACCGCAATGGTCGACACTTGCTCGTCTGGGGCCGTGGACAGCTCATCTCGGTTTTGGGAGATCAGCGTATCACCCATGACGGTTGCCCCGGAGGCGAACACACCGCCGCCGGCCGGCACGAAGCTGGTCGCGACCGATTCACCCTCGCCAGCGACCCATTCGCCCGATCCGGAGATGAAGTTCGCCATGCGTCCCAGCTCGTTGATCACCATCAGAGCGTCTTGACCACTGACAAGTCCATTACCGCTGACATCGGGGAATGGCGGCAAGCGGGGTGGCAGCGGATCCAGGCTCAGATCAATCGGATTGCCATCGTTTCGAGAGATCGCGTTGATCACTTGCAACGCATCGAGCGGAGTGACATCGCCGCTATCGTTGACGTCGTACTGCGAAATCGGGTTTTGGAACGGGTTGTTCGAAATCACGAAGCGGACGTCTTCGACCTCACCACTGCTGGCGTCACCGATGGGGCCAAGGTTCGAATCCTCACTCAAGCGGAAACGAGCGTAGCTCTCGCCGGGGACTGCCGAGGCAGGCACTTGGATACCGAGCTTGTTCCCATCACCGGTCTGGAACACCAAACCGCGTCCCGAGCCGACCGAGCCGGCACGTCGCACATCCTCAAACTGACCATCGCCGTTCCAGTCAAACCAGGCATCCACATAGAAGATCCGGTCGTTCTGATTGGTGATGTCAACCGTGAACTCTGTAAAGAAGCCAGCCTGAACGACTCCCACACTCACACCGTCATCGTCGTCCCCGTTGGGCAGAATGGCATCCGTCTCGGGGGTAGCGATATCGCCCAATGCGAACGTGGTATCGACCGCGTGTCGAGGTCCGCCCTGAACATCGAGTGACAGGTAGGGCGATGGCGCATCGCCATAGTCGAAGCCACCACCAATGAAGATGGACAGTTCGGTACGGCCGCTGGGTTGGTTGCTTTGCAGCTGGTTGCCCACTTCGTCGGCGATCGTGATCAGCTCGACCGCGCCGGTGCCGCTGACACCACCGGTGCCTTCGACAAAGACTCGGGTATCCACGATCGTGGTCGACACGCCCGGCAAGGCGGCATTGTTGATTGCGTCGGCAATGACGATCGCGTTCTCGCCTGCCGATTGATCGATGCCGACGACAATCGGAATGGTCGCCACTTCTCCGGGGCTTGCGATCTGGGTGAACACCGATGCTGACAGGTCGAGGTTGTAGGTTCGGTCACCGCCCAGGAAGACGCGTCCGAACCCGGCGTTCTCGGGGCTCAGTCCCAGTCCCGACCCGCCAACCGCTCGCACGATCGCGTCGGCGATGTCATCCAGCGATGCATTGACTGGGATGGTCACCGGAATCGCACCGAGCGTGTCGATCACATTGTCATTGTCGAGTTCGAAGACCCGTTCGACCGCGGCGCCGCGGCGGACAATGAACACTTGACCGTCATCGACCGTGTCGGCAGGAGCCGCACCGTCGGCTGGAATCTGAATTCCAAATCCGATCGACGTACCGACTTCGCCGCTGATGCTGACAAAGGCACTGCCAGTCTGGGCAAAGGCGAGTGGACTGTTGCCGAGCAGTTGAATCGACGTTCCCGAAACGTTGACGGTCAAATCGAGCGCCGGTGTCTGGTTGATCGCGTCAGCAACCACTTGGGCAATGCGCGCCGCCGAAGCAGCTTGCGGGATTTCAATGGGGACCCGATCGGCGTCGAATACCAGATCATTGTCGAGCTCGTACTCGATCAAGTTGGTGCCATCAAAGATGTCCAGCGTGATTCCGTCGGCAAATGGCGCCGTCAAGCTGTCACTCAACGTGATCGTGATGCCGGTCTCGTACTCGAATGCCGTGGAGGCTGCTTCCAGATCCAGGACATTCAGTCGGTCGGCGTCGGTATAGGTATCACCGTCGGATGCGGCGACGATCGCGTCGGTATTGTCAATCAGCCGAACCACATACGTCGAATCGCTTTCCCAGACGCCGGCAATCGGCGTCAGCCGAATCACGTTGGTGCTGGGGTTGTAGCTGAACCGGTAATCAAAACCTTCGACCAACGCGACATTGTCCTTCAGGACCAGCACCGCATCGCCGACGACGGTACGGTCATCGAGGCCCGTTCCGGGAACCACGTCGGCGGGTGCCAAGCCATCAATCAGCTGGATTTCAAAGAACCCAGGAGCTTGACCGAAGACGCTGACCGTTCCAGCCGAAATGCCCAAGTTGGGGGCCGTGGGAGTCAACAGGACCGCACGTGGGCCAACCAAATCTCCGCGGTCCGAAGCACCGCGGTCTTTGAACACCCGTTCACCGAGTCCGCTGGGAGACTCCACATCCGGATCGTCGACGCGCAATTGCCCGTTGACGTCGAAGCGAGGTGCAAGAATCGGCGAGGGCGGTAGGCCCAACGGATTTCGCACCGTCGTCAAGCTGGCGCGATCCTCGAGCGAGTCGATTGAGCTGTCAATGATGGACGCCCCGGCGGCGGGAGCAAAGATCAGGTCGCCCGGCCCGACAAAGACGGACTCGGCATCACCAATCAGCTGTGCGAATTCACCCAGTCCGACGCCCATCGGCAAATTGTCGGTGTTGCGGTAGAAGCTGTTCCCACCCAGCACCACGGAGGTGTTGGTCGGGTCCACTTCGATCCCCATGTCTGAGTTGGCAATGACGTTGTTCAGCAGCGTCGGAGCGGCGTTGCCCGCGATGTTGATTCCGATTCCGCCGGCGGTGTAACGGTCCACCGCTACGGTGCTCAAGGCACCCACCGAATCGATGTCGGCACCCAAGGACGAGACGTCTGGGTCGCCCTGCCGGAGGTCCGTCAAGCGGACAAAGGCGAACCTGTCTTGAACACCGAATCCAGAGGCGTCGATGTCCAATTGATTGGTCAGTCCGCCAAGTATGCCGACTTGTGTGAACGAGATACCGTCACGGCTGATCTCGACCAGCACTGATTCGACGGCACCGACCTCGAACACGACGAGGTCCGGACGGGCGTCCCCGCTGCCGGTCAACAAGTTGTCGGTGAATTCGAGCGTGAGCGTGCCGCCCAGTCCCAAGGACACCGCCGTGGTTCCGTCGATCGGCTCGGGGCCACGACCGATACTGTCGGGGGCGCCGAGGGCCGAGGATGGCACCTGGTGAATGACGTTGGGAGGAGCGTTGCCGGCATCGGGCGAATAGTCGACGACCGCGTCGGCAAACGAGATCAGGCCCTGGTCAAACAGGATTCCCTCGAACGTGGCCGATGGTGCCGACCGGCCCTTCGTCACACTGCCACCAATGAACGTGTTATTGGTGATTCGCTCGAAGGGCACCGGATCGCTACCCGATTCCAGCAGCGTCGGATCGATTCCGGCGACCTCCAATCCGCCCGTTCCGTTGAACGAGAAGACGTTGCTTTGGACGACCACTCCCGGCTTCAGGCTTTCGCTGTTGAGCTCGACCAGATTTCGTGGGTAGCGGACAGACGACAACGTGCTGTTTCCGTCGACTTCAGCATTGATGTCGTGAGTGATTTCGACGCCGAAATCCTCGTTGAACAAGAACCGGCTGTTCTCGACCAGGATCACACCCTGGCTGTCCCGCTCACGATTGTCGTCACCGCGAAGCGATCCGCGATCGAGAGAAGCCAACGCGCCGTTGTCGTTTTGGACGACCACGTTGCCGAACAGATTGACGGCCGCGTCGGTCGTCCCATCGACACCACTTCGTCGCAGCGCCGAGGCCTCGATCAGCGTTTGCACGTCGGGCCGGTTGATCGCGTCAATGATCGATTGGGCCACTTCCGCTGCGGTCTGAGGACGAATCGTTCCGGTGCCTGGCTCGACGGCCGACAACGTGAACGGGACCTGGACGTGACCGGGAGTCACGCCGGTCGCCGACTCAACCAAATCAAATTCGAACGTGACCGTGCTGCGTCCATCGAAAATCGAGAACGTCGAACCGTCGCGCAGCTGATTGGCTGGCAACGCCACGAGCAAGCGCGAATCGGTCAGCCGATCGTTCGTGTCAAAGGTGCGGTACTGGTCCGAAATTCCCGAATTGACATATTCTGACCCGTCACGGATTTCGACCTGATAAGACCCCGTGAGCAAGTTACTCGTGGGATCAGCCGGTACTGGGAACTGTGGTCGGAGGTCTGTCACGAAGGGCGTCGACACCACGTTGGAGCCGGTCGCCAATTCACCACGCTCGGCAAAGCCAATGACGAAGTCATCCAGATAGATTCCCTCATGGATATTGTCCTGCACCCCGCTCAGAATTCCAGTGCCGTACTGGTCGCCGTAACGCTCGCTCTCTTGAGTGAACGGTCCGGAATCCTGCACTGACAGCGTTGGCAGGGTGACCACCGAGCCGGAGGTGGGCAGCGTACTCAGATCGCCCTGCATGAATCGATTTGCGATCGCCACTTGCATCGCCGACGCGACCTGCGACGCCGTCATCAATCGGCTGACCGGAATCGGGATTCCAACGATCGTCTCCTGGCCACTGACGCGGATCAGGCTCGCCGGGTCCGCCGTGACGGCAGACAAACCGTTGAACTCGACCACGTTACCCGCGGACAAGATGTTACGCGCCGTGTTGATCGTCACGGCAGCCGTGTAGGTGTCGACCTGGCCGATCACCGCAGTGCCGGGCTGCCTGATATCGTAACTGTCATTCTGCGGACCACTGATGCCGATGAAGATCGGGCCGTCTACCGGTGAGACGTATGCAAGTCGTCCATTGCCGAAGTTGGTGGTCGGCTGAACCTCATTGCCGTCGGCGTCGAAGAAGCGAATGACGGGCAAGAAGGCCGAGACGTTATCGAATTGAGCGTCAATCGCGACGGTGGATCCCGCTTCCACTTCGACGCGCAGCAGGTCCACATCATCCAAGTTGATTTGGGCGCTCGTCATCGGGTCGATCTGCCCAATCCG
>JARFQX010000984.1 GCA_029287555.1 Rubripirellula sp.
CCGGGGGGATCGCACGCGCGAACTGACCAAAGCGTTCGTGTTGCCCGATGATCAGTGGGCGGCGATCGACGGCGGCGGTTTCGACCGCGGTAAGAGGATCGAGAACCTCTACTTCGCCACCATGACCGGGTACGAAACGGGTTTACCCGTTCACGTGATCTTCGAAAAGCCGGCGAAGATGCCTGACATCCTCGGTGAGTACATCAGCTCCCTTGGATTGCATCAATTCCGCTGTGCGGAAACCGAGAAATACCCTCATGTCACGTTCTTCTTCAATGATTATCGGGACGAACCGTTCGCGGAAGAAGATCGTGGCATGGCACCTTCGCCACGCGATGTTTCGACCTACGACCAGAAACCTGAGATGTCGGCCGAAGAAGTTACCCAAAAGGTGCTGCAAGAAATCGACTCGGGTGAAGCCGCGCTGATCGTCGTGAATTACGCCAATGGTGACATGGTTGGGCATACGGGTGTTCTGGCCGCGGCGATTCAAGCCGTCGAGACGGTGGATGCATGCGTTGGACGTCTCGTCGAAGCCACTCTCGCAAAGGGTGGATCGCTGATCGTCACCGCCGACCACGGCAATTGCGAACAGATGATCAACCCGGAAACCGGCGGTCCCCACACCGCGCATACGACCTACGACGTTCCCCTGATCGTGGTCGAACCGGGACTGGAAGGGTCCGAACTTCGCGGCGGTGGCCGCTTGGCCGACATCGCGCCAACTGTCCTGGAATTGATGGGACTTCCCATCCCTGAGTCAATGACCGGAAAGCCGCTGATTCGAGTCAGCGCCGCGACGACAAGCTGAGTCACCTTGGAAAGGGCTCCGGCGCGAGCCAAGTGTTGAGCTTAAATGGAGGGGAAGGCAACGATCGGCCGCGCGGTCGTTGCCTTTAGAGTTCCGAACTGTCCTCGCCGTTTTGTCGCTGGCGACGACGGCGTTCGATCAGGGATTTGATCTTTCCCTCACGTTCTTTTAGCCGCCGCACGCGGTCTCGGTACTTGGCTTCCCGCGTGCGCATCCTCTCTCTTTTCGCTGTTAATCGCTCCGTCGCAAGTCTTAGTTCCGCTTCGCGTTCAGACAACGAAGCTCCCAACTTCGAGTTTGCCGCCCGCTTGCCTGCCACTTCGGGCTCAAGCGACTCACTCTCACTTGAATTGCACGCTTCGAGTTGGTCTTCGTCGCAGCCGGGCTCACGCGATCGACCGAATAAACGAAGCACGATAGTTGGTTCGACGAAGATCATGTTGGCGGCGATCATCATCGTGCCGAATGTGATCATACCGAGAAACGTAGCGATCCCCGCATGTACGACGACGGCCAAGCCGATCGCTATCGGTCGCGTTAATCGAGGCCAAACCAGCGCGCAGTAGAACACCTCCCAAAACAGCGTCAGGTGAGTCATTGCGGTAAAGATTCGTGGGTAACGCACCAACCAGGTGGTGTCGAGAGACTGGTACTCGTAGTTCCCAATCGCATACCACATCGCCGTGCCATCCCACCACGTTTGACCGCGTGCTTTACTCAGACCGCCAAACAAGTAGATCACGCAGAGGTGAAGCTGCAACAAACGCGTCGCGACGTTCGCGGCGATGCTGGGAATTGCCGCCGGAAACAACCAGCGGCGAAATCGGGAGTCTTCGACTCGATCGCGAAATCTGTTTCGAATCCAGGCGTCGAAACTGAAACAACTGCCGCAGGGGGCAAGCATCAGGTACATCACGCAGTAGGTAACGATCTGGTCCAGACCAAAGAGAGCACCGGTCAAGCGATGCAGGTACATCAACTGCAGAAACCAGGCAGCCGGCGCGGTCAGCCGAGTCAAAAAGCCAACTGCAAAGCAGGCCGTCACCAACATCGTGACCACATGGTGAGTCCAAATCGCAGCAGGACTCTGCAAGTGCCACAGATAGCTGCGAGCCGTATCGGATACCCCAAACGTTCCGTCATGCAGTTGACGAGCCGTCTCGTTGTTGACCCAGGCATTCTCACCCACGAATGAGGTCAGGTCGCTTGCCAAGACCAGGTGGGAATAGAGAAGCATCGCGCCGGCGGCAATGCGCAACAGTCCGAGCGTGTGCGGCAAACGCGGCGTAAACCAAAACTGGTCCCAGGCGTCGAGCCAACCGACCGCCCATCGCCGAGTCGCTCCGATAATAGGGGTGGCCGCTGCGATCATGAATCCGCTCCGCCGGTTGCCCCGTCATCCGCCGGTTCGGGACTCGGCACAACCGGAGTCACCGCCGGGAGTTGTTCCACCTCTTCCGGCACCGGCGGCTCGGCGAAGTCGATCGGCTGATCCAAGAGAACTCGGTACGATTCGGGATCGGTCAACGCGACCGGCTGACGCTGAAATTCGACCAGGTCGGGTATCAAATGCTCGATACGCCGGATCGCCACCTCCGATTCCGGCTTGGTGTGCTCCAGATGCTGGACCAGCGATTGACGAAAATGCTCGTAGCGTGATCGGGACTGTCGCCAATAATTCGCCTCTTGCGGATCGAGTGCTGCAATCGCTGCCGGAGACAGCGCGGGCTCATAGATCTCGAAAAGAAACTCCGTCAACATGAAATGCCGGTGGTACAGCAACCGCGGCCACTGCGCTTGCCGATCCGGGATCATCACCTCGGTTCGGTTTCCTTGCGAGTCGGTAATCGCTGCCTGGATCAGGTGACTCGGGCCGGGATCTGGAGCGAAAAACGCATAGCCGCGATTGATGTAGAGGAACTCGCCGTATCCCTCCAAAGGCCGCAGAACGGAGGACACCGACGGGGACTGTCCCAGCGGTCCTCGCGTCTGGAAGGAGAGCGGCGGCAGGAATACCGCCAAGAGATGCAAGACAAGGAGCAAACTCAGCGCCAGTCGAAAACGCTTCGATGAGAGCAATCGTTTCGACGTCATGGTGAGTGAAAACCGCGAGCGCAAGTTTTGAAGTCGCGCTTCCGGGCGAGTGATTGGGAAATTGTAACCCGACGC
>JARFQX010000986.1 GCA_029287555.1 Rubripirellula sp.
GGAAAAAGCTCATCCGAAATCGCGCAGCGGGCTGTCTCATAGTGAGATGCGAGACTCCTTCCGTCTCCTGTCGGAGTTTGCCCAACCGAAGCAGATAAAGTGAAAGCCCTGCGACGTTAGGACCGGCACGAGCCGCAACAGGTCACCGGGATTCAGTCCCAGGCGGCCCACGTCGCGGAAGTTTCGGCTGCCGGAAGTTTCGGCTACCGGGGGGGGCCGCTCAGGGAGTCGTCGGTTTGGGCGCGCCAGGCCATCGTTCGCGGTCGGCGGTTCCCGAGACAACGACCCCTTTTTGATTCCATCCAAGGTAAGCCAAGACATCAGCGGGACAATACCGAAGGGTCAATCCGCAGCGCCGCCGGTCACTATTGTTCGGGGCCGAACCGTGGACGAGCAGATCGCTGTGAATGGAAATCTGACCGGCGCGAAGCGGTGTCACTTGGTGCCGACCGTACTGCTCAGGATGCTTGACCGACTGGTCGAGCACATTTCCGGATTCTTCGTCACTGATCTCGAAATCGATCAGACCGTGGACGTGCGATCCGGCGTAGATCTCCATGCATCCGTTCGCCTGATCGGCATCGTCGATCGCCAACCACACTGTCAAAGCCCGAGTCGGAGTGAGTGGCCAGTAGCTGCAGTCCTGATGCCAATCAACTCGCTTCCCGTCTCCCGGAAGCTTGCAGAAAAAGTGCGAGCCCCAGCCGATTACGTTCTCGCCCAACAGGTCAGAAACGTAGGCGACGATTCGGGGATGGTTGAGCATTTCCCACACGCGAGCGTGCTTCAGGTGCGCGCTGCTGATGGAATAACTATCCCCACCGGCCGCCAGGGTTGAGGCCAAGAGTTCATCGAAATAGGCCCGGATTTCATCGATTTCCCCACTTTCGTAGACATCCAGCGGACCGAGGTATCCATCGACGTTCCATGCCTCAATCTGTTCAGCCCTTAACGCCTGGGGCAGGCGATTTTCGGTGGGGAAAAATCGGATATCGCGCTCCACGGTCGCGATTGAAGCGCGATCCGGAATGATGGCAAATTCGGTTGGTTGTTGCATGTTGAATGAGAATTCTGGGGTGGGAAGTCACCTACCCGCGGCAGGGAAGTTGTCGCCGGAAGTTTGCCGCCGCAGCAAGCCTCCCGTACCGAGCAGCCAATACTGAGCAGCCAATACTGAACAGCCAATACCGAAACAGGCCCAAGATCCGCTCTTGCGTGAAACACTGCGGTTTTCGTATCGATCAGGATTCTAAATTGTATCTACGGGTGGCTCGGCTGATAGTGCGAGCGAAGGAAAAGCGGCGGCCCAGCCCGTGTGATTCCAGATCGTGTGATTCCGACCCGGGTAATTCCACAGCCATTGAGATCGCAGGAGTCCGAGCACTCGCCCGCTCGACAGCGGCGGCGCTGGCGAGAAGCGGCGGCGTTGGCGAAAGCCCGTCCATTCACATTCGCACATTCGGCAAGGAGGCCGGTTGTGGGAGGCAAGACACTCAAGTCCGCTTTGACGGGGATGCCGATTGGGCGGTTCCTCGGACCCGCATTGACCGGAAGCGGCATCATGGCCGCCTTGGTGATGGTGCTGACCGGCAAAATCGACCTGTCTCAGCTCGATCTGCTGCGCCAGGAAAATGAGGCGTCTGGCGCCGCGACGCAAGCCACCATCCAACCGGTCAACTTGCAATCGCTGGGACAAAAGTCGCCCGAGACGGTACGGGTTGTCACTTTCAATATCCAGGTCTTCGGAAAGAAGAAGGCTTCCGACAGCGAGGTGATGCCGATCCTGGCCCAGATCGTCTCGCAGTTTGACGTGGTGGCAATTCAGGAAGTTCGTGGGGGCGATGCCGAACCAATTCAGTCCCTGGTCGATCTGCTCCGTGCCTCAGGAGCGTACTACTCGGCAACCATTAGCGAACCGATTGGTCGAACAAACCAAACGGAATCGTACGCCTTTGTGTGGGACGCGACTCGGATTCGTTTTGTCGAAGGCAGCGCCTACCTGGTCCAGGACCAAGCCGATCGCATGCACCGCGAACCCATGGTCGCATCGTTTGAGAGCCGCATCGGGCTGGCAGACGGTCGGCGACCGTTTCGATTCACCCTAATCAACGCCCACACCTCCCCCTCCGAGGTCGAAGCCTCGGCGATCGCCAATGAGATGAATGTGCTTGATGATGTCTTTGTGCGTGTCCGCCAGTACGACTATCAGACGACCGGCGAAGAGGACTGCATCATGCTTGGCGACTTGAACGTCGACACCCAGGGGCTTCGAGAATTGGGGCAAATACCCAACGTGGTGTCCATTGCAGGAGACTTGAAGACCAATACGCGACGGAGCAAGACGTACGACCACATCCTGCTCGATCGCACGCTGACACGTGAATACACGGGCCGTTTCGGCATTCTTGACTTCCAACGCGACCTTGGGCTGAGCGAAGAGCTGGCGCTGCGGGTGAGCGACCACCTGCCGCTATGGGCCGAGTTCAGTGCCTATGAGGTACCCCGTTTCGAGCCGCAGCCCAATCAACGGCAGCCCAATCAGCCGCAGCCCAATCAACGGCAGCCAGCGCCGTACTGACTCGTCTGAGAAAAGGGCTCAGACACAATCCCGTTCGCCGCGACGTTTGGCCAAGGAACAGGCCCGACGGGACGGCCGATGAATTGCCGGGTTCGTCAGGACCCGGGGCTGAATGCTACTCTCGACCTAAGCAGCCTTCCGTTGGGCGGCGCGGCGATGCCTTGCCAGCACCTTTTCGGGCGGTTGCCGCCAACGTCGATGGAGCCACCAGTACTGTTCGACGGCCGGAGCGATTGCCTCAGCCAACTTGGCGTTGTACCACTGGGTCAGCGTCGTCACCGAAGCGCAGGTCCCTTCCGCATCATCAAGTGGATCGACGATGCCCGAGAGGCCCAGCTCGAATTGCATCGGACGTCGGTCAACGCGCCGCATGAACCCGACCAGCATTGGTGCATCGGAACTCAGGGAGAACAGGGCTAGCGCTTTGTGGGAAGAGGCCAGCACGCCCAGGAAATCGACCCAGCAACCCTTTGAACCGGCGTGCTGGTCGGCCAACAGCGCGAGGATCCCATTGCTCTGCAAGTGCTGCTCCACGCGGTTGGCGCAGCCTTGCTTGTCAACCATCCGTTGGCCCTTGGCTCCCCGAAACTCCTCGACCCAGCGGTGCAGGAAACGATTGTCGAGCGTGCGGGCGATCGCCAACGTCTCAAATCCCATCAATCCGGTAACGTAGCCGCCCACTTCAAAGTTCCCGTAATGCCCAGTCACGCTCACCACCGGCCGACCGCTCAAATAGTGGTGCAACATCTTCTTGGCCTCGAGAAAACGAACATGTTGGGACCAGTTGACCAGGTGGAGTCGCCGTTGAGCCCAAGCAATCTCGCAAACCATCAGCAGCAAGTGGTGCCACATCGCCAAGGTGAGACGACGTCGAGATTCGTCGTCAGCATCGGGGAAAACCATCGCTAGATTTTGTTCAATGACCCCGTGGCGAATGCGCATCGGCCCTGCGGCAAGCCAGGCAAGGGACCGACAGAGCGAGTCTCCCATGTCCAACGGCAAGGTCTGGATCACCGCGACCAGCCCCCGCACCGCCACGTAGGCAGCAAAGTCGACCGTCACCCTGGCAGCACGGGTGAGATACTGATTACTAGGGAGGAGTGTTCCGAGCACGGACACGCGAGCTTTTCCTGAGCGAAGTAAAAATGGAGGGTTTCGGGTAAAGGGGACGAGCCTGATAGGCTGGAAGCTCACCGAAACGCGACGGCTTGTTGATTTAATCGAAACCCGACGCGTCAGCGAGGAACGGACCGCCGGTAATCGCCAGTGAGGGCTTCCTCGCTGACGCGTCGGGTTACGATCGGTATTAAATCGACAGGCTCTGACGGCCAACGGCTCACCCTAAGCCTGAAGATTTCGACTGAATCAACAAGCCGGAGAGCGGCTGGGGAACGCCGTACCCTCTTTCCCGGCTTGGATTCTGGGCAATTTCCGCGATTGAGATCTAGTGCGATTCGCCCGC
>JARFQX010001006.1 GCA_029287555.1 Rubripirellula sp.
ATGGACCGGCGCCTCGGCCAAACCCGTACTTTGAGTTGCCTCCTCCGATCGACGAGTCGACCTCGCTTGACCTGACCTCGCCCTCCGATCAGCCGGGTCAGGGGATCGATCGACCGTTGGGCTCCGATCCCGTTTTGCCAGCCGAGCCCGTATCTCCCGCCACTGCCGATTCGAGCACCGAGATACCTCCGCCTGACATCCCATCGCTGGAAGAACCGGCACCGAGCGATCGTTTTGAAACCGAAGAGTTAACGCTTCCAGTTCCGGAAGAGATCGCTGTCCCGCCAGGCGAGGCCGCTCCGGCGACCGACGAGGATGGCGAATCGGCGCCTGACGAGGATGGCGAATCGGCGCCTGACGATGATGCTGAATCGGCGCCCGCCGAATCGATCGGCGAACAAATCGAGCAACAAGCAGCCATTGAGACCGCGCCGTTGGAAGAGGAAGTCATTCGCTGGTACCACTATCCTCGGCGCTGGATGCGTGGATGGGACTCGCATGCCGAATTAGGGCTCGACGGCAGCACGGGGAACGCTCGAACCTTAGCGATCCAAACTGGACTGGAAACCAAGCGGCAGACCGATAACTACACCTTGGCGCTCGATTTTGACTATCGGCAAGCGAGCAACCGGAGCGTGACCACCGAGGACAACGGTCGCTTCAACTTGGATTATGACCGACTGTTGCACGACTCGCCCTGGGCGTGGTTCGGAAAGTACGGGATGGAGTGGGACAAGTTCAAGGCGTTCGACCTGAGGCTATGGGTCAACGGCGGTGCAGCGTACCACTGGGTCCGTCGGGACGACGCGAACTTGGTCACTCGGTTTGGTGCGGGTGCATCGAAAGAGATCGGCGCACCGGTCGACGATTGGATCGCTGAAGCCGTCTTTGCCGCCGAAGCGGAGCGGCAATTGACATCGCGACAAAAGGTAAAAGGCAAGGTCGAGTACTTTCCCGCCTGGGAAGACTTCAGCAACTTTCGCTTGGTCAGCGATTTGGCGTGGGAGATTCTGCTCGATGAGTCCGACAATCTAAGCCTGAAACTGGCTGCCACTGATCGCTACGACAGCACACCGCAAGGCGCCAAGAAGAACGACCTCTACTACTCGCTGCTGCTGCTGTACAAGTTCTAGAGCGGCCTCCGCTTGTTCGTCTCAATTCGTGAGCAGTGGTGGCACAACGAATGTTCGTCGTGTCGGAGTCGGTTCGTTGCGCGGACGATGCTCCGTGGGATGCGGGAATTGCTTTCTTGATGGTTACCGCTGCAGCGTAACGACGATGGCTGACTCACACGGAGCCACAGAGACGGAGCCACCAACACACCGAGAGCGATGACTTCGGTGTCTCCGAGTCTCCGTGAGAGCCCCCGGTCTCGTCCGCATGACCGATTGGGGCGGTCAATCGATCCCGCGGTATTTCAGCAAGCCGCTGGTTAGGCGCTGCATCGATACCGAAGTCCTATTACCCTGCATCAAGGTGCTTCTTCGTTGCCCTGGTTTCCCAAGCCAATGGATCGCTTGACTCGCTGCCCTTCTGGCTGGTGGCTCCTGACGCCTGCCCTCTCCTGACGCCTGATCCCTGATCCCTGACCCCTTGGCTTTGGCTTCCGTGTCCCTAATTTACCTTGATTACAACCGAACCACGCCGTTGGCCCCATCGGTTGGCGAGGCGATGGAGCCTTACTGGTCGACGCACTTCATGTTGCCCAACCAGGAGCATCCTTACGCCCAGGCGATCGGTGAATCGCTCGAGTCTGCCCGCGAAAGCGTGGCCTTCCTGGTCGGTTGCGAGCCGTTTGAGATCGTCTTTACGAGCGGCGGAACCGAAGCCAACAACCTGGCCATCATCGGCATGCTCCGCGAACAGCCACCCGGCCACGTCTTGGTCAGTGCCCTGGAGCACCAATCGGTCATCGATTCAGCTTCGAGCCTGGCAGCCCTTGGCTGGCAGGTCGACTCGGTAGCATGCGACCGACGGGGGACGGTCGACGCCGAGCTGGTTGCCTCGCGGATCCAAGACGATACGCGGCTCGTCTGCGTTCAGCTTGCTAATCCCGTGCTGGGCACGATCCAGCCAGTCAGAGAAATCGCGGAGGCATGCCACCGGCGGGGGGTCCTGGTTCACTGTGACGCGACTCAGGCAATTGGCAAAATCCCCGTTGATGTTGGCCAGCTTCACGCTGACATGTTGGCGATCAGCGGCCATAAGTTTTACGGACCAAAGGGGAGTGGGGCGCTTTACGTTCGCCGCGGGTTGGGGTTGAGCCCGATCGCGTTCGGTGAACCGCGCGAGATGGGACTTCGCCCCGGCGCCGAGAACATCCCCGCCTGGATCGGTTTGGGAGCGGCAGCCTCGTTGGCGTCCAGGGCCGCAACCGACTCGGACTCGTCGCTGGATCAGCTTTGCCAGCGGTTGATTAAGGGTGTATTATCTTCCGTTAGTCCGTCTCCCAAAATCCTCTGTGAAGGTTCGCCTCGACTTCCCAATACGGTCACGATGGAGTTCTCCGTCAGTGCGCGAAAAATCCAGAGCGCCGCGCGTCAACTGGTCGTGGCCAGCGCTCGATCAGATAGCCCCCCGGATGAGATGACACAGGTGCTCCGAGCCGTCGGCTTGGCTCCTTCGCAGGTAGCACGAACAATTCGTTTTTCGGTTGGCTGGACCACGACCCGCGACCAGATTGACCGGGCGGTCGAACTGCTCGCCGACGCCTTCGACAGCTCGTTGTCTCATTAATCCCCTGCTCGTCGGTGAGCTCTTGGATGGAAGGCCTTGACTTGTGCTCTCGGTGCGGGGTGTTTTCGCTCGCCCTGCCCAAACCCCTCTGGTGGTGTATTGGCTTTGCCGGGCGCCGAATCCCCGGATTGGCGCCCGGCCGCGTGAGCCTTGGACGGCTGCCAATTGAGAGTTTGATTGCATTGAGAAAACCTCGACGGTCGTGCGGGTTTCTCGCGAAAACCAACTGTTTGACAGGGTTTGAGCGAGCGAAATGCCAGATAACTTGCTTTTTTCAGGTCACTAGACACTTGGTCCACGCACACATTGAGGTGCACAAAAAACAGGCATCTGTCGGCTGCTGCCGGTTCCAGCGAGCTTGCTTAAATGCTGAGCATGTGGCGTAAGTCCTTTTGAAAGCAAAGCTTCGGGTTGATGGTTTGACCGGTCGTGAGGATGGCTCCGATTAATCCGACCGAGCGATCCGAAACCAGAAAGGACTCTCAGCGATGGCCCAACTCGAACCGAATTCGCCGCTTCGCTACGCCAACGATCCGGAACCCGATCAGGTCGAAACGTCGGGCAACCGCCTCCAGTTTTCCGTCTCAAGTACTGATCTTCCCGCCGGGCAGCGAAATCGGGAGGTGCTCCGGCTGGCCCAGGAAGCATTTGCCAAGACCGGCAATTGGGTTGTCTTCTACCGCGATCTGCTCGGACCCGAAGGGCTCGTGCGTCGTCTCTTTCCCGAGCCGGAGTCGCTCCGCGAATTCGAGGGAAGCCGAGAGTTTGCTGAGCTCCAGGAGATGGTGGCGGCGCTGCGAAGTCAGGACCCCTCCAAAGGGGATGCCGCCGAGCCGGAAAGGATGATCACGATCCGTCTCCCCAAGAGCCTCCACGACTCCCTCAAGGAGGAGGCGGACGAGATGAACCTGAGCATCAACAAGCTCTGCATCAGTAAGCTGCTGCAGCGCATCGAGAGCCGCTACGTGCCGATTCAACAAGGGCGTAGAAGAGGCCGTAG
>JARFQX010001009.1 GCA_029287555.1 Rubripirellula sp.
GAAACACGGTCTCGGGTTCCGGACAACCCGCAGCCTGAGAATCGGCGTAGGCAACAGCAACCAGCTCTACTCGATCATCCAACCGCCCGCGCACCTGTTCCCAAAGCCGCCAGAGCTGAGTTCGGTCGCCGCAACCGCTGGGGCCGGCCTTGGCAAAATCAAACTCGCCAGGGAGCATTGAGGCGCATGCCACGGCCTCGTCCGGCTCCCCCAGGGCGGCCGAGAACTTTGGCCAGTCGGCGGCCCGATCCATCGTTTTCCGGCGATTGGCGGCCCACTGCCACAAGGATGGGTCCGTCGGGGCGAGCGGCCCGGCTTTGGGCTCCTTCAAGTCGACGATGTCGGCGCCAGAGTCAATCACAGATTCCATCTCGGCCTGGCTCCGCACGCTGACAAGCAGTTGGGCGGCAACGGGTCCGTTGCCCTTGCACTGGCGATCGCTTTCGCTCGATGTGGTGATTCCGGTCATGGGCGATCCAGATCAAATGGGGGGCGTGCTCACATCGATTCGGATAGGCGGCTGCGACTTGGACCGCTAAAGTCTTGGCAGATTCAATTTTCTTCCAGCCGTCTTGCCAACCAGAGTAACGTTGCAGCACGAGTCGATAAACACGGTCGATCACCTCCGGCGATTCTGCGATGAAATCGCCGCTCAAAGCGTGATCGCGTTTGATACGGAATTTGTCTCCGAGGACACCTACCGCCCCAAGCTCTGCCTGATCCAAGTGGCGGCGGGCGACCATCTTGCGATCATTGATCCGATTGCCTTTCCAGAAACCGAACCATTCTGGGAACTGCTGACCGAACCAGGCCGGACCGTCATCGCCCATGCGGCCAGGGAAGAATCGAGATTCTGCTACCGATTCACGGGAAAGCCAATCGCGGGCCTTTTCGATACGCAGCTGGCCGCTGGATTCGTCGGGATGGAGTACCCCGCCTCGCTGGCAACGCTGGTCCAGCGACTAGTCAACAAGACGTTGCCCAAGGGAGAGACTCGCACGGACTGGGGACGACGTCCGCTTTCGAAGGACCAAATTCTATACGCATTGAGTGACGTCCACGATCTGGTCGAGATGTATGACCAACTTGCTTCGATGGTCGACAAGCTTCAGCGGCGTGCTTGGCTGGACGAGGAAACGGAGAACTTCCAGCAGAAGGTCATCGATGGGGAGACTCGCGAGAATTGGCGCCGCGTCAGTGGTTCTTCCGGACTCAAGCCGCGTCAGCTCGAGACGGTTCGTCGGCTATGGCTGTGGCGGGAGGAGCGTGCACGCCAACTTGACAGGCTTCCGCGTCGGGTGCTCCGCGATGACCTCATGGTCGAACTGGCCCGTCGGGGCACCACGAACGTCCAAAAGATGCGAAACATTCGCGGCATGGAGCGTCGCGGACTGATCGACCAATACGATGAGATTGCGGCTTCGATTCAGGCGGCCCTGGACACACCCGAGGAGGATCTCCCAAGACGCCCACGAGGAACCCGCCGAGTCGTCTCGCCGATGCTGAGTCAGTTTCTATCGACTGCGATTGCCTGCATCAGTCGTCAACACAAACTAGCACCGCCGATCGTTGGCAACGCGGATGACGTTCGGGAACTGCTCGGTTACGAACTCGATCGCCGCCAGCACGACCCCACACCCGCACTGCTCAAAGGCTGGCGGGGAGAGATTGTCGGCAAGACCTTTCGCCGCCTGCTCCACGGTGAGGTCGCGATTCGCATCGCCGATGTCCGCGAAACTCAGCCGCTGGAGTTCATCGAGCCGTAGAGCTCACTCACCCCTCGCCACTCGCCACTCATCCCTCGCCACTCGCCACTCATCTTTCGCCCCTTAAAAACAACAACCCGGGCTGCCGCTTGAATTCGGCGCCCGGGTTGTTGGGATCCGTGGATCTTGAGCTTGCGATTTCTCGCTAGCGGTTGTTGATCTCGGAACTGCGGCGGCTAACACGTTCTCCCTTGGGACTCATGTAGTGGGTCGCCTCTTCAGCCACCAAGACGGTGTCGCCGGAGCGGACTTCGGTGCGGAAGCGGTGGTGCCCGGCTGATTCGGCCTGGGCGATCACTCGCAGGCGAATCTCCTGGCCGGCGGCGATTCGCGGAATGGGATCGAACAGCACCTGACCCGTCATCACTTCACCGCTGTGACCCTCGATTCGTTTCGGCTCGATGCCGTGACTGAATTGGGCGATGGCTCGCACGTCGGTCGCCTCCTTGCTGCCGCGGTTGCGGATCACGATTTCGTAGGTCACATCGCTTCCGATCGGGGCGGGGGCGACGGGATCGCTGACGGTCAGAACGAGGTCCGCGATCGACTCAACCCGTGTCGAGATCGAAACGGTGGCATTTCCGGCGGCCGTCCCTTGGCAATCGAATGCGAACAGATGCTCGCCGGTTGAGGCCATGTTGCAGCGGAACTGGTAGTTACGATTGGCACCGGGAGCGAGGGAATCGATGTTCCACCGCAGCACCGATCCTTCACGAACCGCCCCCTCGATTCCGCCCAGGTACTTTGCACCGCTGGGCAACCGCAAGCTGGCCACAACCCGGTTGCTGGTTGCCGATCCGTTGTTTTGGATTTGCAAACTGTACATCGCTTCGGTGTTCTGGTATTTCAATTCGGGTCCGCTAAGGACCGCTTCGAGCTTGGCAGCCGCGACGCGGATGGTCTTTTCGGACTCGGCCCGAAGTTGCAGGTCGCCCGCCGCCAAACCGTGAATCTTGAGGTCCCCGAGATCCTGTGCGGTCAATTCCACGTCAAATTGCGCTTCCTTGCCGGGCGGGATATCGCCGATCCGCTGGGATTGCGGGGTCGCCGAATTCGGTGAGAGCGTGAAGACGACGTTCGGAGCCGTGCCGTCGCCAGGATTGAGGACGCGAACTTTGTATGTCTGCGACTGACCGAAGACGACCTCGTCGGGCCCCTCGATCGTCAAGTCGAGACGAGGCTCGCGGACTTGCACTTGGGCCTTGCTTTGTTGGGGCAACAGCGTCCAATCCACTTCCAGATCGTACGTACCGCTGCGTGCGGCGGTGAGACGTACGGTCATCGTTTCGGAAGCACCCGCGGGCAATTGATCAATCGTCCAAACGAGTCGTTCTCGCGAGCCCTGCATCTGATTATCAATGTCTCCTCGCGTCGCGGTCCGTCCCCGCAGATCGGCCCAGTCGGGAACCAGCGCGCGTACCATGACCCCGGAGGCGTCGATCGATCCGCGGTTCTCCACACGGATTTCGTATTGATTCGCCTGACGAATCATGATGGCACCGGGGCCGACCGTGGTAACACGAATGCCGGGCAACTCCGACGTCGACGATGCCGCGGCCGGGGCCGACCCGGTCACCGCCTCTCGCATCTGGTTGCGACCGTCGGGGGTCGTTCGTGTGAAGTTGTCTCCCACAAGACCCTTGGATGGTTGGGGAGCAAAACCCTGAGTGGCCGGAGCGTTCATCGGCCGCGTCGCCTCACCCTTGGTGGACAGGGAACTGCCGGCAGGTAGCTTCACCTCTCCGTAAGGGTCGGTCGGCCGCTCCAAATTGGATGCGGCATTGCTGTTGTCGGCGACTTGATAGGTGGGCGCCGAAGGACGGCGGTAAGACGCCACGCCACCGTTTGGAACGACGCCTGAACCGACGGGGCTGGAAGCGGCGTTCAAAGACATCGTCTTCGGCGACCTCGTGTTCGGCTTGTTTGCCGCAGGAGCCTGAGCGATTTGATCCGACGCAAAAGCTGCCGCTGGTGGCCCGGACCGATGCGACGCGGTCAAAGCGGGGGTTCCCAGCCGCGCCGAACTGGAGCGTGGGACGGTCGGAGCAGCCTCAACTGCTTTCTCGCCAGCCGGCATCGAAGCGGCGTAGGGACGACTTGACTGACTGGTTGACTGACTGG
>JARFQX010000027.1 GCA_029287555.1 Rubripirellula sp.
TGCGGCGCGAATTGGGCGTGACATAAGCCTCCAGGCGATCTTCCAGCGTTCTCAGTTCAAGACACAACCAGTCCCCGAATGCTTCGGTGGACTCGCGCGAGAGAGTCGCTGTCAATTCAAACCAGTGCTCGCCGCTCGGTCGCGGTCTCGCTGGTGATCGATGATCGCTTGAGGTCGTCATCGGAGTGATCTCCGTTTGTCTGCAATCCGTTGCGAAGTCAAGGGAACGAACCAAACCAAAGCACGTGCTATCGGTTTCTGTCCGTTCGCTGGCCGAATTCAATGATTGAGAGTGGTCAGCGTTACTGTAGGTTCGCAGCAAGCGACGTGCCGAATTGGGTCGCCAGCTGGTTGTGGTTCGTAAATCATTTGCAGTAAATGATTTAGCTGTTTATCTCTGGGGCGCTAAATCCGCCCGCGCCGCAAAATTGAAACAATCCATGTCTCGTTTTGCCATCAAGACAGGCAGCCAGGACAAGTGATCGGCCGTTCTGGCCGGTTCAATCGAATTATATGCCCGATGATCCCCAACCAAAGGCGATTTTCTTGCGATTGTCGGGTCACGAGGGTCTACCTTGACCTATGGTCCGGGTCACGAAGACTTTGACCCGGCCCCATCATCTGGCATCTGGCATCTGGCATCTGGCATCTGGCATCTGGCATCTTGCATTTGGCATCTGGCCCCTGGCATCTCGCAACCGGCGTGGTTTGAGAAATTATGTGGATCTCGTCCAAGATCTGGTCAGTGCCGGCGAATTCCTGGTTGTGAGGCGGTCGGACGGTCCCAAATTCAACAATCCGAACCGAGCCGCCCGAATCAGCCACCAGAAGAGAGAGGGGAGACTAATGATTCGAAAAATGGTTTTGACCGGGGGGGCCTTGGCGTTGCTTTCGAGCGTCACTCTAGGCGTGCCGATGTTCAGTTATGCCCGCTGCGGGGTCGACTGGTTGCGGAGTTCGGCCAGCGACGCGATGCCGCTGGAATGGGAACTGAAGCGAGCTCGTCAGATGATCGCCGACCTGAAGCCCGAAATCGAGACGAATGCCACCCGGATCGCCCGCGAGAAGGTTGACTTTTCGAGACTCGAAAAGCAGCTCGAAGAGACCAACGAGCGACTCGCAAAAAGCCGTTCGGACATCGAACGATTGAGCGAAGATCTCAGCAGCGAGAATCACTACTACACCTATGGCGGACGCACTTACACGTCCGTCCAGGTCAAGAATGATCTCAGCAATCGTTTCAAGCGTCACAAGACGCGAACGGCCACGGCCGAGAAGCTGCAGCAGATGTTGGCGGCTCGACGAGCTTCGCTGACCGCAGCCCAAGAACGAATGGAAGCGATGCTCAGTGCCAAGCGACAGTTGGAAGTGGAAGTCGAGAACCTGCAAGCTCGTCTCGGCGCTCTGCGAGTGGCCCAGACAAGCAGCCAGCTGAACCTAGACGACAGCCAGCTGGCTCGGACACGCGATTTGCTGGACGAAATTGCAACGCGGATCGATGTCGAGGAAGAGACGATGAGCGTCGATGTGGAGTATTTCGGCGAGATCGATTTGGATGAGCCATCCGACGAGAACTTGCTCGACGACATCTCCGCCTACTTCCAAGATTCGGAACAAGCCGAGGCACTCGTAGCGATTCAGCTTGACTGAATTTGAAGTCAGGCTCGGGGGCGAGAGATTCTCGCTTCCGAGCCGATTCCGTTTCGATCCCCCTGACACCACAGGCTGATTCTGTGTCAGCAAAAGCCACCGAGCTCAACGACACGCCTCCAGCGCTCCGCTGGAGGCTTTGGATTGACGGCTGCGGTGGTTATCTGCTGTTAGCAGGCAACCGTTGGACACTCGGCGGGGTCAGTGAAACTCGCCATGCCGACATTTGCGTGCGAGCCGACTTGCCGCGGCTGGCAGGAACAATCTCACGCAGCGGTAGCGATTACTTTTGGAAGCCGGTGCAATCCTCTGCCCAGCGGGAACTGATTGTCAGTGGCCAATCGTTGTCGGTGGCGGGATCGGCCAGGTTGACGCTTCAACAGCCAAGCGCGCTATGCGATTCGGCCGTGTTAACCGTCCGCCCACCACACCGATTCGATGAACACGTTGATGCGGTGGTGTTAGCGAACCAAACCGTGCTCGTCGGTCCGGGATCCGAGTGCCATATCCGCTGCCGTGACTTGGCCGAACGCGTTGTTCTGATTCGCCAAGACGATTCCTGGATGGTAAAGGAGGGAATGGTGGGCGAGGCGAGAGAACTCCGAGCGGGCCAGAGGGTCAGGCTACAAACCCTTGCGATGACGTTGGAGCAAGCATGAGCGAGCCCGCACCGAAAACGCTCGATCGGAACGGGAGGGAGTCCAGTCTTGGGCCTCCGACGCCAGGCTTGGCGCGGGCCGAATCAACAAGTGTCCGAGCGGAGCGAGACTCGGAAAACCCGGATGGGGCGCCCCAAAAACAACCGTCTCGTGCCCAACAGGTGGGGCAGGATGGATCCAAACAAGGATCTTCGAGTGATCTTTCTAAACGGAAACATCGATTCATGACTGCGCTTCTCGATAAACTAAGGGTGGACAGACGACGTGGCGGGAATCCCAAGCCCCAATTCGGAGCCGGTGATTCCAACGCTCCACTTTTCGAAACGAATCCAATTCCGCAGCCGCCCGAGGATGGGGACCGACGGCTGCAGGAGACGCAATTTGATGATTCGTCGTTGCACGCTCGACCGATGACGTTTACCTACCCTCCCGGATCGACACCGCTGGCCCGTTACACGATTCGTCGTGGGATCGGGATGGGGGGCTTTGGTGAGGTCTATTTCGCGGTCAGCGAGGCTGGCAAGGAAGTGGCGTTGAAGCGGATTCAACGCAACCTGGAGGTCGAGCTTCGCGGCGTCTCCCACTGCTTGAACCTCAAGCACCCCAATCTCGTTGCGTTGTACGACATCTGCCAGGACGAGAAGCATCAGCACTGGGTGGTAATGGAGTATGTCGCTGGCCCGAATCTCCGTCAGGTTCTGGATGATTCGCCGGACGGTTTGCCCGAGGAGGAAGTGCAGCGTTGGTTTCGCGGTATCTCTTCGGGTGTGGAGCATCTTCATCAGGCGGGTCTGGTCCATCGAGACCTCAAGCCGGGCAACGTGTTCGACGACTTGGGGATCGTGAAGGTTGGGGACTACGGGCTAAGCAAGTTCATTTCGGCTTCCCACCGCGGCGGTCACACCGAGAGTGTCGGAACGTTTCACTACATGGCGCCCGAGATCGGACGTGGCCAGTAC
>JARFQX010000188.1 GCA_029287555.1 Rubripirellula sp.
AATTTGCGGACGACTCCGCGGAGCTTTGGCCTTCGTCGGAGCAGGTTTTTCAGATTCGCCACCTCTCCAACTCGATTGACCCCGAGAGCCGCACGTTTGACTTCTTCGTGCCTCTGGAGAACCAGTCACGAACGTACGAAAAGGATGGTGAAACGTTTCTTGTTTGGCGTTATCGCCCGGGACAGCGAGTACGAATCCACGTTCCGGTCGAGAAGATGGAAAGCGTCTTTGTGCTGCCATCCGAAGCCGTCGCACGGGACGGACCCGAAGCGTATGTCTATCGACAGAACGGCGATCTATTCAATCAGATCTCCGTCAACATCCTGCACGAAGATCGTCGGCATGTGGTGATTGCGGGCGACGGCAGCATCACGCCGGGAACGTACATTGCGCAAAACGCCGGCGCATCACTTCGACGTGTGCTCAAGTCACAGTCGGCTAGCGGCGAGAAACCTGGAGTTCATGTCCACGCGGACGGCACCGTCCACGCGGCCCACTAAGTGAGGATTCCATGCTCGACGCAATCATTCGACTTTCGCTTCGCTACCGCATGCTGGTGATGATCGCCAGCCTGGTCGTTCTTGGGTACGGCTCGTATCTCGCCACCCAAATGTCCATCGACGTGTTTCCGGATCTTGACCGACCGAGGGTGGTTGTGATCACCGAAGCGCCCGGTTTGGCGACCGAAGAAGTGGAAACGCTGGTGACTCAACCGATCGAGATTGCCCTGATGGGGGCCAACGGTGTGCAAGCGGTTCGTAGTCAAACGACGTCCGGTTTGAATGTCTTGTACGTTGAATTTGATTGGTCGACCGAGATCAAAGCAGCCCGCCAAACGGTCAGCGAGCGGCTTGCGACGCTCGAAGGTGTGCTTCCGGAAGGCATTCGGCCGCAGATGACGCCGCCCTCATCCATCATGGGACAGATTGTGGTTGCAGGCATCTATCGCCAGCCCGGCCCGAAAAGTGGACAGCTTGCGCCGATTGAACGCACCGATTTGGTTGCGGAACTGGCTGGAACCAGCGAGGAACCGAGAATCTACGCCTGGCAGCCTGGAGATAGACATCACGTCGAGAATTGGCAAGAAGTCAAATTTGAACTCAATCGTCTGGCTCCTGTGCCGGACGATCCTGCGGTCGATCTTGCTGCAACGATTCAAATCGCTGACCAGACTCACGAGGTGCAATTCCAATCGGAGGCGAAGCAGCTTTTGGAACTCCGCACGATCGCAGACTGGGTGATTCGTCCACGTCTCTTGAAAGTCACCGGTGTTGCCGAGGTGTTCATGCAAGGTGGGGATCGCAAACAGTACCAGATACTGCTCGATCCGACCGCACTGCTGGAATACGACGTCACCGTGCAAGACGTCGAAAAGGCACTCAGGGGAAGCAATCTCAACACAAGCGGCGGGTTTGCCATCACGGGCGAAACAGAGCGTCCGATTCGTATTCTCGGCCGGTTGGGTACGGGGGCCCGCAGCGTCTTGGACGACCTTCGCAAGATTCCCGTCGTTCGGTTTGCCAAACGCAGCGTACTCCTCGAACAGGTTGCCCGCGTGGTCGAGGGACCTGAACTGAAACGGGGTGACGGAAGCGTCAATGGGCACAGCGGCATCGTCTTCACCGTGGTGAAACAGCCTCACATAGATACACGGACGTTGACTGACGACGTTGCGGCAGCATTTGAAGAAGTCGAAGCATCGTTGCCGCCGGACATCATCATCAACTCCGAATTGTTCCGCCTGAAAAACTTCATCGATCGAGGGATCTTCAATGTTGGCGAATCGCTCGTGATCGGGGCGACGCTGGTCATCATCGTCTTGTTTCTCTTCCTGTTAAATTTCCGCACAACGTTCATCACGCTCACCGCCATCCCCATGTCTTTGGTGATGACAACGCTCGTGTTTCGATGGGTCAGTTGGCTCAGCGGCAGCGAACTATCGACCAACGTCATGACCCTCGGTGGCATCGCGGTGGCGATGGGTGAACTGGTCGATGACGCGATCGTCGATGTCGAGAACATTTTCCGGCGGCTGAAGGAAAACCATCATCGTTCTCAGCCGAAACCTGCGATCCGAGTCGTTTACGAAGCCAGCAAAGAGATCCGAAGTTCGATTCTTTTCGGGACTCTCGTCGTCATTTTGGTGTTCTTGCCGCTGTTCGCACTCTCCGGGGTTGAGGGACGATTGTTCGCCCCACTTGGCTTCGCGTACATCGTCTCCATTCTGTCATCTTTTCTGGTTTCGCTGACGATTACTCCCGTTCTTTCTTACTTCTTGCTGCCGAACTCGAAAGCCACGCACCGAGAGAGCGATGGGCCGGTACTGCGTGGCCTGAAAACGCTCGCCACGCCCTTAATTCGGACAAGCATGGCCATGCCGGGCAGCCTGTTGGCCGTCACTTGGATCGTCGTGCTCATTGCGGCGTGGCAATTGTCTCTTCTGGGCAGGAACTTCTTACCCGCATTTGATGAAGGAAGTGTCCAGGTCAACGTCACGCTACCACCGGGTTCATCGCTGCAAGCATCGAATCAAGTTTCGGCCAACATCGATGACGTATTTCTGTCGATGCAGAAGTCTTCGTCGAATCCC
>JARFQX010000211.1 GCA_029287555.1 Rubripirellula sp.
CGCTGCTCGGAGCTTGGGCGTCCTGTACCGAATCAGCATCCCGAAACGGGCTGAGCAGACTTGTGCCGCCACCAGGAAGTTTTTTCAGCAGCGCGTCCCAGGCGACATCTACGATTGCCACGCGGGTCGCACCCGAGCCGATCACCTGGTCGAGCAACTCGATGGCGGTGGATGGCGACAGCGGGCTCATGCCGCGGTCGGTAAGCTGTTGCCGGACCCGGGAATCGGCTGCCATCCCCTCGGCATCCCACGGTCCCCAGGCGATCGATGTTGCGGCCAAACCCGATTGCCGGCGATAACTGGCCAAGCCGTCGAGAAACGCATTGCCGGCGGCGTAGTTGGCCTGTCCCGGAGATCCGATCGTGCCGGCGATCGACGAGAACATCACAAAGAAATCAAGCGACGAGGCGAAGGCTTGATGGAGGTTCCACGCCCCTTGCGACTTGGGTGCCATAGCACGATTGAGTTGATCCAGATCCATCGTGTGCATCACGCCGTCATCCAAGACACCCGCCGCATGGATCACACCGCGAATTGGCGGAAACGAGCTGGGAAGCGAATCGAGCGCGTGTTGCAGACTGTCGGCCACGCAGACATCGCCCTGGAGTACCGCGACGTTTGCGCCCGCGTCCCGCAACGCGGCAAGTTGGTCGGTTGCTTGCTCATCGGGACTTCGACGGCTCAGGATCGCAATGTGCTTGCCGCCCCGTTCGGCAATCCACTGGGCAACCTGGTGGCCAAGTGCGCCCAGTCCGCCGGTGATCAGCACGGTTCCATCGGCCGACAGAAGCGAATCGGCATCGCGGGCGACGGACTCCGACTGCTTGCGGTCGGCCATCGAGACCACGACCTTGCCGATGTTTTTTCTCTGGGACATGTATCGGTAGGCGTCGACCACTTCTTCCGCCGGAAACACCGTCAACGGCAGCGGTCGATAGTCCCCTTGCTCAAATCGCGGCATGACTTCGTCGTACAGGCGACGAATCTCGTCCGGCTTTTGTCGCAGCATGCGATCCAGATCGATGGCGAAGTAGGACAGGTTGTCTTGGAAAGGCCACAAGCCGATGCGGCGATTCTGGTAGATGTCCGTCTTACCGATCTCCAGAAATCGCCCGTAAGCCGAGAGGATCGAAAGGCTCTTGGTGATCGCCTCACCAGGCAAGCTATTGAGAACCACATCGACGCCGCTGCCGGAGGTGATCTCGATCACTTCCTCGGCGAAGTCGAGTGATCGCGAATCCATCACGTGCTTGACACCGAGAGAGCGTAGAAACTCGCGCTTCTGTTCACTGCCGGCGGTGGCAAAGATCTCGGCGCCGGTCGCCTGGGCGATTTGAATCGCCGCTTGTCCGACACCGCCGGCACCGGCGTGGATCAACACGCGCTGGCCCGCGGTCAACCGCGCCAGCGTGCAGAGCGCGTAATGCGCGGTCAGAAACGTGATCGGAATGGTCGCCGCCTGCTCATCCGAAATGTTCTCGGGTGTCGCCACGATCGCGTAATCGGCCGTCGTGGTGTGGGAAGCAAAGCTGTAGGGTGCGACCCCCATCACACGTTGGCCCACTTCAAACCGACTCGAGCCGCTACCGATACGCGTCACCACACCCGCGCACTCGATTCCCAGCGGGACGACTTGGTCCTTCATTCCGGGATAGAGCCCGAGTGCCTTGAGCACGTCGCTGAAGTTCAGCCCGGTACTGTTGACCTCGATTTCCACTTCGTGCGGTTCAAGCGGTCGCTCGTCAATCGGTTCGTAGTGCAACCCGTCCAGGCTGCCGGTCGTGCCGACTCGCAAGCTGAATCGTTTTGACGGAGGGATCGTTTTTCCTCCGCCCGGTCGAGACTCCCGGAGCTGGTCCCCCGGCATTGCCTGCAGACGACCCACGAGGCGGTCGCTTCCTCGAAACGCAACATGGTCCTCGTTGTCGGTGCTGGTCAGTTCGCTGATCAACGGGTCGACCGACGCCTTGGGATCGTGCGCGGGATCCAGGTCGACCAGGCGGCAAGACAACTCCGGCATCTCGACCAGCGCGGTGCGACCCAGCCCCCACAGCGATGCCTGCGACGGCGCCACCTGATCGGTTGATTCCACCGCACCGCCGCCGTGCGTCACCAGCACCACGCGGTCGGGTTGAACAGCACTCGACTTAGCGAGCGACCGCAGCATCAGCAACGTTTGTCCGCAGAGTGCGCCGGCGCGATCAGCTTCCGTGACGCCACCATCACCGTCGACACCGCGAAGATCGGCGACCGCAACGTTGTGGGCGGAATCGCCGGCAACCGCGTCCAGGAGTTGAGCGTAGTCAGACAATCGAAGCGGGTTCAATTGATAGGAGGTCAACCGTCCCTGTTCATCGCCGGCATCGAGCACGCCAAATTCGGAGGCTGGGTGGACGAGCGTTACCGTGTCACCCAAGCCGGTTAGCGTCGATGCGAGATTGGCGGTGAGCTGGCCGTGATCGGCAAACAGCAGCCAATGTCGCCGCTGGCGATCGTCGCTCGAGCTGGCGGAGAGTGGTTTACGATGCCAGCGAACGCCATAAAACAGGTCCGGCGTCTGCTCTGCTCGCGAGCCGCGACTTGTGGAGATTCGCTGGACCCGTGCGCCGACGATTTCGGCGACCGGCTCACCGTGATCGTTAAACAGATCGATGTCGGTGTCAAACGTGTCGCTGTCTGAATGATGGCCCCTCAAGCGGGTGTGGACCCACAGGGATTGCCCGGGCTCTGTCTCTTATACACATCT
>JARFQX010000238.1 GCA_029287555.1 Rubripirellula sp.
AGAAGCATTGCCGGATCGGCGTCGCTGCGCTCCTTGATGCCGGCCTACACGCTACGACGGACTACAGACTTCAGACTACAGACGAACAACTACCCCTCCACCAGATGTTCGTCGGTTTGGCGTGGTTTGCGGAGGCGGTGAAGGCGGATATCGTCGAGATGCAAATGAGCGGACTCCAAATAGACGCCGAGGAGTCCCTGGTCGAATGATTGGTCAGCCAGCGACAGGATCACGCGGCCTGCCACCGAAAACTCAAGGTAGCTTCCGTAGACGAGCAACTGCACGCGAGCCTCGTTGGGGCGCTGCTCGGTGTACCACTGGCCGCTCTGCAACGAATCAAACTGCATCATGTGTTCGCCGGAGCCATCGTCTCCCGTCTGCCAGCGGCGCAATTGGGCAATTCCCTTGAGCAAATCGAGCGAGAGGTAATACCCGTCGTGGGACTGCGGGCACACTCGAAACACAAGGCCGCACTTTCCTTTCCCGCGGAGGCGAAACAAAGCCTGGAAATGAAAGTGATCGAGCGTCTCGTCAAACACAAACGCCTGAAAGCCTGCTTCACTCTGCAGGTCGAGTCGGTGCGGTTCGGCACTGCAGTGCTCTTCGCCGATTCCTTCTTTGAGTGGATGCACGCATCGCGTGTCGACTTCGTCGCCGAGCCATGAATCAAAACCTTCGAACGTGGTCACGCGCAGCAGTCCCTCTTCGGTGCGAGTTAAGCGCTTGGGCGGTGGCAAGAGATTGTGCGTGGTGCGGTCCATGGCATCGACCGAAAAAAAGTTCCACAGCAACCAACCTTGATCGTCACGGCAGACGCGACCGGCGTAATTGCCCGCTGCCATCAAAACGTTGTCGTGGTAGCTCCGCCACGGATTGCCGATTTGATCCGTATGCCAATAGCGAATCTTGGCATCCTCGCGAATACTGCCGATCAGGTAATACTCTTCTTCGATACGGATAACGTTGGGGACCTCGATGTCGTCGTACAAGCCCGGGTGATGAAGGACTGGCATCGACTCGAAGTGGTCGGGAGTTGTCTCTTGATACGCAGCGACACAACCGCGTCGGATGATCGGTCCTTGTCGCACGCGGCCGCTCATGATCAACCACCCGCGGCCGTCGTCACGGTAATAGAACGGGTCGCGAAAACTCACCCAGTGGCGTCCTTCGTCGATGGACGATTCGTAATGCTGCGGATCTGGTTCGAGGGGAAAACAACTCGAATCGAGTATCTCCGCGTGACGACTATCGGCACCGTGATAGCAGCTAAGCTTTCGCGCTTCTTGGATCAGTTTGGGATCGTGAGGCCCACGCATGTCGACCCAGTGCACCGGTGCCTTGCGCCAATGGTACAGGTCGTCGCTGAGCGCCAAACCGATTCGCTGCATCCGGCCCTGTTCTCGACGTGACAGTCCGGTATAGAACATCCGCCACTGGCCGCGCCGGTGAGGGTCGGGCGTGACGTGCATCGTCCAAAGCATCAAGTCATCCCAGCTTCCGGGATCACCGATGAACAGTGCATTGGAAACGCGTCGCCAGTGGAAACCATCGGTGCTGACGGCATGCGCAATGAAGTCGTGATTGGGCAAGACCAGATGAAACAGGTGGTAAAGCCCATCGTGGTAGACGACATCCACGTCGCCGATCGCTTTGCGGCTGCCTTCGGTTTCACTGAACATGACTCACCTTCAGTCCTGGCCTGATCGCTTTCCCCGACGCATTCCCATCCCGATATGACCCGACCCGATCTGGCACCGCAGTCGGGGCGCCGGCGAATCTCCAGCGGTCGATCGATCGCCGCGGCACGCGTTTGAAGGTCGGGAGGGGGGGAAGAGGTTTGCGGTGATCTCTCGGGCTACTCTTCCAGCGTGAAGCCGATCTTGAGCGTTACCTGCCAATGGGCAACCTTGCCATCTTCAATGTCGCCGCGGGTCTCGCTGATTTCGAACCAGCGTAAATTGTTAATCGTCTTGGAGGCCCGCTGGATTGCGTTGTCGGCGGCATCCTCAATGGACTTCGTTGAGGTGCCAACAATTTCGATCTTCTTGTAAACGTGAGTCGACATCAGAATCTCCTGTCTGTTCTTGGCTGTTCGTCGGAATTCAGGGGAGCGGAATTCAGGGGATACGGGTCGCGGGATCAGGGGTGAGTCTTTCAAGCAAGCGAAATGAGGCACCCGCCGATCCCGAGCTTCTGCGAAACGTCAGCATACCAGCGCGCTGTGGCCAATTCTGCGACGTGTGAGTCCACGAGCCAATTCGAGTTGTCAGAATCGACAAACCTGCCATTCCGCAGCGTCGACCGGCTTGCTGCCGATTCCCTACTTTCCACCGTACCAGACGCCACGTCTCCAATTGTGCCGGCGGAGATGTTCCAATAGATCGTCGGGAAGGTCTTTTAGTTGGCTGACTCGGGTGTTCATTTCGGCCTGTTCGGCGCTGCGCATGCCGACGACGACTGTGCTGACCTCGGGCCGGGCAAGGACAAACTTGAGGGCCACATCGGCGAGGGAATACTGGTCAGCCAGCGCGAAATGTTCGATGTCCTTGCGGATCTCAGCCACTCGATCGACTGTTCGTTGCAATCGATCGCCGCCAAAGTAGCGGCTACGAAAATCATCTTCAGGAAACTGGTGATCGGCCGAGTACTTGCCGGTCAGCGCGCCTTCATCAAGAGCCACGCGAACGATCACGCCAGTGCCGGTTTCGGCAGCAACCGGGAGCAATTGGGCAGCGGCTTCCTGCTGGAACAGATTGAAGATGACTTGCACGGTGTCGACCAGCCCGTCGCGCATCAGCTGGATGACGCACGACTGGTCCTGCTCGGGCGTGCTCACGCCAATCATGCCAATCTTCCCCTCATCGCGAAGTTGCCGCAGGACCAGCAGGGGTTGAGGGTCGTCGTTCCAGGCGGCGGTCCAGGTGTGCAGTTGCAGTAGATCGATACGTTCCCTTCGGAGGCTCCTGAGCCGCTGATGGACGTTCTCGCGGAGGTAGGCCGCCGAGTACCGGTCCTGCCATCGGCAGTAGGGACTGGGCGGCCAGGGCCCGGGAGCGGGCGGCGTCTTGGTGGCGACGAGGACCGACTCGGGACGTTGCTGAAGGGCCTGGACGATGACCCGCTCGCTGCGCCCGTCGCCGTATCCCGCCGCGGTGTCGATCAGATTGACACCGTGATCGATCGCCGTTTGCAGGGCCCGGACCGACTCGGTTTCGGACTGATCGCCCCAACCACCGCCGATCGCCCATGCACCAAAGCCAACTTCTGAAACTTGAGGCCCCTCAAGCGAAAGGGATCGCATCTGCATCGGCTCACCAATTGCTATCTTTCTTTTTCGAGCGTTCCCATTGTGAAAACCCCGTGAGGTGGGATTTTGGCAGGCATTGGGCTGGGCTGTGAAGATGTGAGGATTAGCAAATGACTTCCTGGAAGGCCATCCAAACTTCCTCCCGTTTCCGAATGTCCCTGGGTGATGGACTCAACTTGCGGTATTTCTCTGTCCGAATACCTACTGCAAGGACTTTTTCGTCCTGTTCCTACCGAAGGTCTCGCATCGCCGGGGCCAATGACGACCTCTCTAGTTGGAATGGTATCGGTGCCCAAGACTCATCCGATTCCGCAACTTTCGATTGTGGTTCCGATCCAGCGTGACCTGGCCGGCTTCGAATCGACGCTGATCAGTGTGCTGGAGAACCAGCCGTCGGGAAGCGAAGTACTGGTTTCCCACGACGGAAGTTACGACGATCCCTTCGAACTCTGCGAGGAGGTTCGTTTTGTGGTCGCCGAGTCGACACGCCTGATCGACCTCGTGGGAGTTGCCGCGCGCCAGGCTCGGGGGCCGTACGTTCACGTCCTAGGCGATGGGCTCCGTGCGACGTGTGGTTGGACCGATGACGCGCTGGAACACTTCGATCATTTTGACACCGCCGCGGTCGCACCGGTAATTCGCGCGGCCGCCAATCGACGTGTCCTTTCCGCGGGGTGGTCGACAACTTCGACCTCGATCTGCAGTCCAGTATCACACGGCGAAGAGTCGCCGAGGATCGAAACCAGGATCGCAGCCTACCTGCAAGCCTCGTTCTGGCGGCGGGATGTGCTCCGCAGCTTGCACCAATCCTTTGAAGGATCGGATAGTCTGGAAGCATCATTCGTCTATCACCACTTGATTCGCAAAGCGGGGTGGCGAACGGAGCTCTCGCCGAATTCAACCGTGGAGTGTGATAGCGAGACGATTCCTTGGGAGTGCCGATCTTTCAAGCGGGGGCTGCGGCTGCGTGCAATCCGAAATCACTTCGTTGGCGGAGGATGGTCCGAGTCGATCACCGCGGGCTGCCTCGGAGTGCTCTCGTCGCTGCTGCAACCGAGTCGAATGCTTGAGTCGGCCGGTCAATGCTTCGCTCCGCTGGCCGAATCCAATCTCGCCCGGCAAATCCAATGTGACGAGGTTGCCACATGCGACGACGAGGGGATGATCGTTTCGCTGCCCAAGAAAACGGGCACCTCGTGTCGCCGCGCCGCGTAGCCGCGGGCGTTTTCGCAACGCGAGTGAAAAAGTCCCCGGCGGACTCGGCGGGAGATATCTTCGAAAGCCAACTCAGGACGCGGGCGAACCGACGACCAATTTGAAGTTGCTTTCAGCTAGAGCAAGTGAACATCGTCGGCAGGCATCACCATCACCGTCGGGTTCGCGCTGCGGGTGTTCCACAGGTCGTCGCCCCAGCGGCGTAGTTCGATCCACATCGCGATCACCGCGATCAGCATGAAGAGCATGCTCAGCAGCAACATCACGGTGTAGACACTTGGCGGTTGTCTTCGCTTTTCACTCGATGGAAGTGTCGACACGGTCACCCTCCTGCAAAATGCCTTCGCTGTAGTTTTCGAGGATCTCGGCAACGGCACGATCCGGTTCGGTATTGCGAACCTTCAATTTTCCGACATAGCGGCCACCTCGAGTCACATCGAGGAAGTGCCCCTTGCGAAGTCCCTCGTCATATCCGATCGACACGAGTACCAACTGACGCGGCCGATCGATCTGCAGAATGTTGCCGTTGCGGTCTGGTGGCGCTCCATCAAGCGGTTCGTTGACATCGATCCCCTTTGCGTCGAGCACTTCCTTGAAACGGGTCGCCTGGGCCAACAGCTCCGAATTGCGATCTTCGAGCTGTTGCTTGAATCCCCGCAACTTGTTCATTTGGTCGGTCAATTCAAGCGTTTGCGTGAACAGCAGATCCCGATCTTGCTGCTCCTTACGGATCTGAGACCGAAGGTCGGCGTTCTCTGCAGTTAGTCGCTCGAGCTGTTCAGCACGATTCTGGTCGGTTTGGGTCAGCACGGTCAGCTGGCCCCTTAGATCCTGCACGTTCGCCTCGCTACCCTGAAGATCGATTTTGAGTTGACCGAGTTGCGTTTGAAGGGCTGCCAGCGCGGTGCGTCGAGCGGCCTGCTCACGGTTCAACGCCGCTTGGATGCGGTCCTTCGAATCGCGAAGCTGTTCGTTGGTTCGCAGCGTGTTCTCGATCTGTGTCTTCAAGCCCGGTTGTCCATTGACCCCAGTCAACACCACGTCGCGCCAATTGCGATGCGAAGCATTGACGGCGAGAGCCAGCACCATGAAAACGGCGCTGAGGATCAAGATGACGACCGAGAAGGACTTCCCAAGTAGTGTCATTGCTATTTCCGTGAACGAAGAGGCCGACGAGAGACGCGGGGGGTGGGCAGCCCTCGCAACCGTGTCAACCCGAGGGATGGCCGTG
>JARFQX010000245.1 GCA_029287555.1 Rubripirellula sp.
TTTCGGTCGAGATGGAATCAGCTTTGTCCTGCCTACCATCGCTCCAACCAAAGCAGGAACGCGACTGGACTAACGGAGCTGATACCACCCTAGCGATACGACAGTCGGCCCGTGCTAACTCCACGCGGCTGGACCAACCTCCAGCTCGGAGCCAGCTCCCAAATCCGCTTCGGTCTGCGCGACCTCTGCAGTTTCGAAAGGGCTATGGCGACCAAATTCCTGCCTGCTGGACAACCGGCTTGATCTTGTCGAGGAGGGCCGCCGGGCCTGTCGCAGCTTCGTATTCCCGAGCGCCGCAGTGTGATTCTGACGGATCTTTGCTGCCAGTTGTCGGCACGCGCTCTCCCGCCTTCGGGGGCATTTCCACACCCGTGCACCTGCCGTGCGCGGGCCAGTGCTGACCGATTCGCTTGGTCGGCCAGTAAAACGCTAGACTATTCGACGACTTGCGCGGTCGACACGTGACGCTTGTCGCTCTGATTTGTCGACTCGGCGAATCGTTTGACGTAGTGGCGCCGCAGGGCGCCGCTGGATGCGATTGTCTCTCCCGCGGCCCTTGACCTGCGAATCAGATTTCTTTCCAGCTCAGAGCCGTACAGCGTCTCTAACGCCCGATCCTCGAGTAGGCGTAACTCCGCTTCACAGCGCTCCGCGAACCATTGCTCATCAGCGGTCCGGTCGGTTGACAGGGCGTGCTGCTTCAAACGACGTTTGCTTCTCGGCCCCGTCGATGGTCGCTTTCTCGAGGAACTTGGCTTGGCTCGTTTGCGAAACTCCACTCCTCCGCGATCCCTGCCTTCCATTGCGCAGTAGCGGTACTCGGCCAGGAAGCCACACTCTACTAGCCAGTTGGCAGCGCGGTTGATGATCCGCCGCATCTGCGACGGCGCATAGCGGGGACTCAGCCCCAAGATGCCAACAGCCAACTGATCGACCTGAAACCTCACACTTGCGCAGCGGTAAAACCGCTTGTCGAGGATTCGGAACAACCGGATTGGCACGTCGCGTCGCCTTCCTTTGGCGATTCTCCGGAACATCCTCATGTCCAGTCGCCGAATGAACCCGTCCTGAAAACTCTTCCAAATCACGGGATTCCAGACAATGGCTGAGAGCTGAGACTCAGGGTCAGAGCCGCGCTTGCGGGAGCGGTCGATCTGGTCGCGCGACCGCAGGTCGACTTCATCGATGAGGTGAAACGCCTTGGACTTGAACTCCTGCTCGCCCTTGTCGTACCAGGCATCCTTGAACAGCAGCGTGGTGCCGGCGATCCGGTTGAGTGATTGTTCTACGCGCCGGTACGAACGACCATCAACTGGCCAGCCCAACACGCGACAAAGATGGTAAACGCTGAACTCAACTCGGGGCGATGTAAAACCGGCCTCCTTGGTCAGCGCCATCATGCCGACCAGCACCAGGTCGTCGATCGGCCTGGGTAGTCCAAACGCATCCGATCCGGTAATGATCGTCTTGCGGGTGACTTCCCGGCCCAGCACGTGGTCATGAACGGGATGCACGACCTCGAGCGTCTTGGTTCCCGAAGGCGTGATCGGGCCGAACGGCAGCTCGACCAGATTCATCTCATCACGACCCCAAGCGATCATCGGCTGGTGTTCATCCTTTGCTTTTTCCATCATCCTCCTTGAGTTGGATTCCTTTCGGAGTAAAAAATGTTCAACGAACTTTCTTTAGTTCTATTAGTTCTATAGTTCCTTGCACGCAGGTGACCGAAATCACCGGCGAATCGGCGACGATCTTGTCTCGGTGCACGATAAAACTTGTCTCAGTGCACGATACTTCTTGTCTGGGTGCACGATAAAACTTGTCTCATAGCACGCTACTTCCTTGTCTCGTAGCACGATACCTTGTCTCAGTGCACAGTACGTCAAGTCCTCCAGAGGCGCAAGATCGAAACGCACATTGGCTCAATCGCATGCCGTCATGTTTGCCAGCCAGCATGCTTGACAACAAGACTCGTTGCCACGTGAGCCGGCAGGATGGCTTGCCTGCTGCGGTCCAAGCATTCAGGCAGCGCGGCGACCTGGGCAACCGGCAGGGCGCCAAGCTAGTTGGCTTGCCTTTCAGATGGCCTGCCAGCTTCATGGCGTGCGGGCCCGCTTGAAAAGATGCTTGCCAACAGGCAGCAAAGTGCGCTAGCGTGCCAGCATGATCATTGTTCTGGCAAATACCAAAGGGGGAGTGGGAAAATCGACGCTTGCCGTGCACATCGCGCTATGGCTGCACGATCACGGTCTGTCGACGGCGTTTCTTGATGCGGACAAGCAACTCTCCGGCGCGCAGTGGATCGAGGAAGCAGAGCCGGCCATTCCGCTGCGAACGGCTCGGAATCCGGACGATTGCCTCGATGCGTGTGAGCGGCTGCAGCGTGAGGTGGCCTGCGTGATCTGTGACGGGCCGGCCGGTCTGGATGACGTGTCGCGATCGTTAATGCTGATGGCGAACCTGGCACTGATGCCGATCAGTCCATCGATTCTGGACCTGAGGAGTGTGACCGAAGCGACGTCGATTCTCCGCTATGCCCAGCGAATCCAGGGCGACCGACTGCAGGGAGCCCTGGTTCTCAACAAGATGAGACGCCGTGAGCGGATTAGCCGGGAACTGGCTCGCGCGGTGCCGCAACTTGGGATCGGTGTGGCCAGTTCGGTCATCCGCGACCTGCAAGCGTTTCGCGATGCCGCCCAGCAAGGGACGGTCGTCACCCGGATGAATACTCGTTCCGCTTCCGCCGCCGCGTCGGACTTGCACGCGTTTTGCGATGAACTGTTTGGCGATTGGCTTCGCGACTTGGGGATTTTGAAGAATGAGCGGGAGGCAATGGGATCATGACCCAGCGGCGAACACTCAACTCCGCCCTTGTGCTGACGCCAGAGAAACGCGCATTCATCGGCAGCGACGATGAGCGGCCGGATCTCGAATCGCCAAAACAGGATCGAGTTACTACTCCAACATCTGAACCACTCGGGCGTCAGACACTCGTTCCCCTCACCACTCGCGTCAGCCAGCAGACCGCCGATGCTCTCCGGCAAGCCTATCTCCAACAGAAACTCAGCCGCCGTGTCCCCGACACCCAGCAGGAGATCGTCGAAGCGGCGCTCCGCCAGTGGCTCGGCGATCACGGTTTTCTCGGTTAGTCGAAAGCGCCGGAAACGGCGCTTTTGATCCCGGCATTTGCTACGTCCTCTTGGGTCACGAAAAGAAAGCCACCAAGAAAAATGCCGACGCTTGCGCGGTCGCGCGTCAATTTGCGATTCGTTCGTTAGAGATGGAATCCAAACGGAGCGCGAGACTCATGGCACAACGCGAAAACGACAACATTAGTCTTCCCGCAATTCGGCAATCGCCCGCAGCCCCACCAATTGCTCTGGGGGATGGGGCAGGTTCAATACAGTCACAAGAACCAAGATCCAGTCTTGGCGGACTTTCTCCGCAAGCACAGTTGGAACTGGATGAACTGAAACAAGGAATCGTCAGCGGTCATCGCGAATTGACCGTCTTGGCGGTCCGCTCGGCTGCCAAGGCCTTGCAAATCGGCACTTATGTGCTTCAAGCCAAGCAGATCCTTGGTCATGGAAGATATTCAACTTGGGTTGAACGGGAAATCACGCCTACTTGCGGTTTGGCTCTCCGAACCGTTCAGCGTTACGCAAAACTCGCTCGCGAATCGACCGAGTTGATTGAGCGAATTCGTCACCTCAACCGTCTTGAAGACGGTTTGCCAATCGAGTCTTCCGAGGCGACGCATCTGCTCCAGTCGATGCCGCTGAGCGAGGCCCTCAATATTCTGCAGTGCGACATGCTGAAGCGTCGACGTCGCCCCGCAAAAGACGAGTTGGGAATAGACCACTATGAACAAGCAGCTGCAAGATTCTTCGGTTTGACAGATGCGCCGTTTGCGACGCATGTTTCCTGGGCCCGAACGACCGCTCAATCAATAACAGGACACCAGTTCATTTCCACCGCCGCCGCGAGGGAGAACCGCAGCCTTGTCACCAAAGCAGTGGCTTCCTTTCGGGAAGGGAACCTTCAAGAAGCTGTGTTGTTGCTCTGTGCTGGTGGGGCCGACCGTTGGATTCATCAGCTCGATGAGTTTCCGCGGGTCCTGCTTCGCCAAGTCGAACCAACGGACTCGCCGCCTTCGTGTCCTTTTGGCGGCAAGCAGTTTCTGTTTGGCCTGATCGGGCCGGATCGATTCGAAGATTTCAACGATACCTTCCAATCGCTCGGCGCGGTTTTCGTTCCGTTCGGTCGATAGCTACGTCCTGTTTGTTTGTGCTTACTCCAAGGAGTTGTTATGTCTACCTACCTTGAAACATCTCAGCAAGCCTCAGCAGCTGGCAAGGACAGCCGCGATACCCGTACTGTTTCCCGGCTGCTCACGTTGGTCGGATCCGGCTATCAATCACTTGCCGAATACTCAAGTTTCATTGCGGAGTCGATCGTTGTTGTGGCGGATGTTCCGGCGGAACTCGCTTGCTTACGCATTCACCCGGCTCTTCGCAATTCAGTCCATCTCTTTCCCACCGGTCGGAACTCCACGATCAGGTCACTCGCTCAGGAGTATGGATCCCGGGAACAACTCCAGGCGCTAGAAGCGTTTCCCAATATGTCGCTCGACGACGGCATTGGTCAGGTTCGCGGCTTTGGCGCGATGGCTATTCGAGAACTCATCGCAAGAGCCGACTTCCAATCGTTTCTACAACAGCTTCCTGGCATGTTGCTTTCGGCAGCCGGCGGCGAGATGCCACTCATCCAGCACGACGCTCGCCATGGAACTTCCGGTGGGCAAGCGGGTGAAGGAGCGTTGCTTCTATGGAAGGAGTTTGTCTCTGTTCTGCTAGCCGCAACCGACGCCACCATCGACTCGTCCGTTCACCTGATCGGCGGTATCTCCTATACGGGTCCCGGGTTCCCAAAGACCCAAGCGAACGCCGCAGCGTCGATCGTTGAGTGGCTGCACTGTAGCAATCACCTTCCCAGCAATCGAGTTAACCTCTCGCTTTACTGCAGCGAGCTACCACCGGTTGGGACCAATAAGCCACTGCGAACGCAGTGTTTACTCGATCACTGCAATTCGTTGCGAGCGCCGGCGGTCGTGGAAAACATCCAGCGAATGCGATCCAACCGAACGACGTCGGGCGAATACGGCAACGTCACCCTGACCCGCAGTGATCAGTTCCGAGGCATCAATAAGCGTGAAATCGTAGGCGAGGTTGCAGCAGCCTACCTCCCCAGATTTGAATCGCTGTTGCGTGAGCCTGCCAACCCAGGGCAACTCAACGAACTGCATTTCAAGTACCAGTACGCAAACGAAAATCGACCGACGGTCAAGCAGGTCCTATCGCGGGCGCTGAAAACCGGCGATGTGGAACAGCTGGTCGGCCTAACGCTTTCGTCGCGGGGAACACGGGTTCGTCCGCTGCTGTCGCTCTATGAAGGTGGCACGATCGATCTGCAACGCGTGCGGGATCACTTTGCCGCGTCGTTGTCGACGCCCAAGGAGGTACGGCGCCGGATCTCCATTTTTAGAGCGGCGATTGACCTGTTGGTCGGTGAGATCAGCGAACTTCGCAAACAGTTCGATCCAATCGAGCGGCGCTTAGAGGAAAGGATTAAGAGAATCGAGAGCAATTTCGCTCGGCTTTTGCGAAGGCAGACAAAGAAGCGAACCGCCAGGTTGTTGCAGGAACTTCTTGATGCCCGGCAGATACACGAAACACTCGAAGAGATGCACTGCGAGCAGTCCGCCCTGCGTCACGCCGAGGATGAGCTTCGCTCGGAACTCAGCCAGCTGATCTCAAGAATCGACCGACTCCGTCAGGGCGTCAAGCGTTGTGAGTTGCAGTCCCCGGATCGGAAGGGGCCACCGAGGATTGCACCGGTGTCACTGACACGCAGCTTGGCCGAGCTCCTGGCGGTGAGTGACACGATGGGCGATGATTTGGACGCGTTGCATCACACGCTTTCGAAGATGACGGAATTTGTCACGCTCGACGGCTTGACGCAAATCACAGGCTCCCAATCGGTCACCATCGAATCGGTGGTGTCCGAAGTCATCAGTCGGCAAAAAGCTCAGAGAGGGCCGAACTGGGGCGGGGTCGCACGCGAGGATCAGGGCGATGCCTTTCTGATCTATCCCCCAGTTCAACCGGCTCTGCAGAAGCGTTTGCTCGCGCGACACCGGGAATTGGGCCACGACACCACCCGGATTTCATTTTCTCGAACCGCCGAATGTTCTGTCAACGTTTCGGCGTTGGAACTCCGTAGCTGTAGCGGACTCGGTGAGATTCTTACGCCTTTCTACCGGACGGGTCTTTCGCAAGTACTCGCCAGTGAGGCCCGTGCGCTCTTTCTGAGTGACCCTGACATCCTCAAGGACCTTCCCATCACCGGGGTCGAGTCTATCAGGAAGCCCAAGCCAGGCAGCGGTAAGTAACGCCTTGCCAACGTCCGTTTTCCTTTTTCCGTTTTGTGTTTCGAATCCTGGAGAATCCTATGTCTCACGTTGAACTTGGTCATGTTGAAGGACCCGAGCTCGATTCCAGCGACCGTGTCAAGCGAAGCAATCGCAAGCGGCAGCAGAGAGCCCGCTTAACCGCCGCACCCAAGAACCGTTTTCCTTGGGCGGCGCTCGTTCAATCGCTCTTGGCCCTTGCTTTGGTTGTTGCGGTCGCTGTGTTGCTGGACTGGTTACAACCGCTGGAAATTGCTGTCGTCGCAATCGCCTTCACGTTGTGTTCCGTGACGACATTGATCGTCTTGGCAAAACTCACGAGTGGGCGTTGGGCAGCAACCGGCAATCTTTTTCAGGGACCAATCACGTGTGGCGTAACGATCGCGCTGATTGCTGGAACCATGTGGATGCTTCAGCGATTTCCTGAATCAGCTGCTTACACCGACCGACAGGTGATGGACACTCAGCGAATCACCGACAGTTTGATCGCCAGCGATGACTTAGAGGGAACGGTCAGTCGCCTGGAAAAGGCCATCGAACAGTCCGATTCTGAATTCTGGCAAGCGAGATGGACCGAGCGTCGAAACTCCATCCAACAAAGCAAATCGAGTCAGCGGTCCGAAGGCGAAAGTGCGCGTTCAGCCAACATGCCTCGGACACCGCTACCCCACTCGAACCATTCGCAGGAGGATCCTCCGAAACTATCGGTTCCACTTAATCTCAAGTCTTCAACTCACGTTGAGTCGATCAAGTCAGCGAATGTTGCACGGTCCTCGAATCCGAACTCTCAACCCGAAGCGGTTCTGACCAGGTTTGTTCGCTTGCGAGAAACGAAAGGGTTCTCCGCTGCGGAATTGTATCTTCGCGAGATGATCCGCGAGGAACCTCGGTCGAACTGGCAAGGTGATTACGAGCAGTTGTATATCGACCACTGGATCGACTGGGGAAATGCCCACTCGGATCTGGACCAGCGGCACCTCTGCTTCACACGGGCGCTGCGAGCTGCACGTGCGTTTGGGCTCGACGAGTCGGTGATCTCGGCGATGCTGGTCGATCTGGAACGCCGGATGCAAAACTTGCCGTCGCTGCTGCCGGCGGGCTGCCAACTGAGAATCGAGTCTGTCGAATCGACGTCACAGGAAATCAGGGTTGAATTGTCGGTTTTCACCCCACGGCAGGAGTTGGTTCGCGAACTTGAGCCGAAGGATTTCCGGGTACTTCGCGGGGATGTGGAACTGCGTGGAGTGAGCATCGCCGGTGGCCGCCTGCCGCAAACCGAGCGAAACTTGGTCATCCTCATCGACCAGTCGGAATCGGACTCCGCGATCAGGAGAGCTCGCGTCGAAGCCGCAGGTCAGTTCTGTGAAAATCTTCCGTCCGGTGCGGCGATCCAGTTGATGGCGTTCTCGACTAGCGTCGCGACGTCCGGCTGGTCAACGGATGCTCGGACAGCAATGTCTCAACTTCCCGACCGTCTGCCTCCGACGACATCGCCGGTTCTTCGGCTTGCCATACAAAAGGCACTTAGCGCCCTCGCCGCTCGCGACGGAGAGAAGGAACTGATCGTAATCTCCGGCGGCAGTGAGAATTCGAGTCCCTACACCACCGCGACAAGCCTCATTCAGCGGGCTACCGAGGAGGGGACCCGCATCCACGCCCTTCTATCAGAAACTGCCGGATCTGGTGTGAAGCGGCTACTCACTGACTTGGCCGAGGGAAGCGGCGGATCTCTGAGAATTGTCAATCAAAGCGAAACACGATCGTCTTGGATCGAGTTGGCGCAGTTTTTTCCAAGAGGATCCTACGTACTGCGAATCCCAGCCGGTGGCACATCCTTGGATGAACTCCAAGTCGTCATCGGGCGTGGCGCGACACTTCTTCGCACCGACCTCGATGTATCGCTTGAAGAACGACTCAGTGCGACTCACGACAGACTCTAAACACACCGTGGCACGATCGTGCATGATCGTTCCGCGTTGGTTCGATCATCAATCATGAAACTCAATGAAAGGAGATAAGGAAATGGCAAACAAGAATGACAACACGCCCAACGATGGCAATCGACCTGCGTTTGAAGTCAGGCTCAATGCAATTCGCGTCAGTGTCTGGCGGAATCACGGCGAGAACGGAGACTGGTTCAATACCGTAATCACACGTCGATATCGTGACGGTGAGGATTGGAAAGAAACCAACACGTTCAATGGGCTCGCCGATCTGGCTCTGGTGCTTGAAGGAGGTCGCCTGGCACGCGAGTTCATCGCTGGTCAGGAGCTCGCCGTGCAACACGAAGGGGCTATCGCGTCATAACGGCTCTCGATGGCCGGTGGGTAAAGGCTCACCGGCCATTTTTTTTGAGAATGAAATTGTCAAAGGAAGGAAACATGACGCACAAAACAAACAATCAGGAATCCACACTCACCCCACCGCCGAACCGACTCATTGAGTACATGGACATTTCGCCGATCGCATGCCGGATCGGAATTCGATCTCAGGTCGTGATGACCACGCGAGACTGGTCTTGCGGGTTTGCTCCCGATCCGAGTCAGCATTCACTACCCCAGCAAATTGCGATGCGTAAGACAGCAC
>JARFQX010000269.1 GCA_029287555.1 Rubripirellula sp.
CCGCACGCCTTCGTCAACGCTTGGACGGCAGCGTTTTTTCGGCCTGCAAATTTGTCGACAAGACCTTTCCAATAGAAGTAACACTGGCATACCGGATCGGGGGTCCATGGATGGACCTCTTCGGAATCTCGCTCTTGCGAATCTCTCAGGACCCAAGGCCGAAGCATTTCAACCGCTTTGATCAATTCATTTCTTTCGAGCAGCTCGTTGGATTTATCGGCCGCCCACCAGACTTCCTTTTCGTATCTCTCTCGACGGTATTGCTCGAACGCTGACGACCGGTTTCGCTGATAACCTTCGACCGCGTCCCAAATCAGAATCTCTCCATCTTCAAGTTGCGCTGCCAAGCGTTGACCGTTTGGTGACCAGGCAAGCTGACGAGGACCTTTGTCGGTATCAAAATTCAACACGACCGCTCCGGACTCGGTATCGACGATGGAGACGGATCCGGAAGCGCCCGCCGCGGCAATGCGGTTACCTTGTGGGTGCCAAGCGATCGCGTCGACGCGACCGCCGAAGGGTCGAAATTCTAAATCGGCCGCTCCTGTTTGGGCATCCAGAACGTGACAAGTACCGTCGGGGCTGCCAACGACAAGCATGGAGCCGTCGGGGGACCACGAAAGTGCTGTCAAGCCGTTTCCAAAATCGAGTGTGCCCACCACAGATTCGAATGTCTGCTTTCCCTCGGCCGTGTCATAGACGATCGCCGTGGGACGCGCGATATTCTTTCCACATTCCGCGAATGCCACGCGCTGATCGTCGGGGGACCATTGACAGGCAGGAAGTTCCCAGTACCCGGAGCGATTGATTTCCGTCAGCCGTCCTGATGGAATGTCAATCAGGATCTGCTGTTGCGTCCGCTCAAAGTTGGTTGCGATCACGACTTGCTTTCGATCCTTGGTGATCGCCCATTGCGAGTAAGACACGTCGCTTGGCGACACTTGAAAATGGCGATTCAGCTCGCCGGTCAGGTCACGAATTTCAAGGTATCCTTTGCCGTCGATTTCCATGGTTCGTGAAACCAGATCAGCGTGGTCGAGTCGCCAATCCGTACCCTCGGGGAGTGTTGCAATCTGGCGGTCTGTTTGACCGCTCACTTGAAATTCATACACGGCATCGTCGCCGGCGATGGTGTATTGAATTGTGTCGTTGCCCGCCCAAGCAAATGTTCCCCCATCCGAGCCGGCCGGCACAGCGACACCGATCTCGCTCGTGGTGCGATCGAGCGACCAGATCGCACAGTATCCGTCACCGCCCATCGAAACGAGCCGCCTCGAATCGGGGAACCACGAAATGGTTCGATCCTGGGTTTCGTGCGCCGAGATCCGATCGACTAATTCCCAAGAGACGGTCGCCCAAATATCGATCACTCCCTGGTCTCCAATCGCCGCCAAAAATTCGCCATTGGGACTCCAGCGTACGTCTTGCATGACTTGCCCAAATTCAAGTCGAGACATCACTTCGCCGGAAACTGCGTTCAGGATGATGATTTGACGTTTCTCGGTCGGAAGTGCTATCCAGGGCTCGCTCGGATGCCAGTGCGCAAGTCGATCTTTGGCGTAAGGAAGACCTTCGTCCAAAGAAATTATCTTCGTGGGCTGCAGGGTTTGACCGTCGTAGAGTTGCAGTTCTGTCATCGCATCGGGGACCGTCGTGGCAAATATCTCATCGTTGCTGCTCCAACCCACTGGAAGCAGCGCTCCGGTGAGTTCATGTTCCACTTCCCACCCGGACAGATTCTTGCGAAAAACGTATACGATATCCGCGCCTCCGCCCTCGGCCCTAACGGCAATTCGATTTCCTTGTCGATTCCATTCAACAGAATGGTGATGAGCCGACTTCGGAACCACGATGGAAGACTGCTCGTCGCTTGCGAGGTCAACGAGCTGTATCACGCCCTGATTGCCTGCTAGGAGTCCATACAATGTTGTAGCGTGAACGGGCACCGCGACCTTCGATCCGTCAGGACTGCGGCGAGCGATTCCTGAAAGACCTTCCAATTGCTTGGACAGCCTACCGCTATCAGCTATCCAAACGCCGGCTGCGGGCAGGCCAAAATCGTCTGGGCGGTTGTATCGACGGCCGGTCGTGAAGATTGCTTGACCGTCAGCGATGCACACGGCCGAGTTGCCGATCGGTCCCGTGTACCATCCTCGATCGCAAAAGCGGGTCTTTCCCAGAAGAAAGTACCACTCCCAGTCCCTTAAATCCTCCCGATCATCTTCCGGAAACTGTGTCAGCAAGGTGCGCAATGCCTCGGCATCCTTTCCCTTGCGAAGGTAGGCATCCGCGTTAAGGACCTGTGCGTGGTAGAGCGCCTTCTGGGCGATGTTGCGTTGCCGATTGGCTCGCTCCGCCTCGGCGGCTCGCTGCCTGGCTTCGGTATGGCGCTCTCCGGCAAAACGATTGGCACGCAGGAGCTCTTGATTGGCGACCTGTTTGGCGGCGATCGCATCGCGAGCGTTCTTGCGAGCTCGGTTAGCAAAAGCGGCGCTGGCGATCGTTCCGAGCCCGGCAACCAACATGACCAGGCTGGCGCAGGTCAGAAGTATGCGGTGCCGGCGCACGTAGCGACTGACACGATACCGAATCGATGGAGGGCATGCGACGACGGTTTCACCCGCCAGATGTCGCTCGATATCGTCGGCAAAATCGGATGCTGACTGATAGCGTCGCTCGCGATCTTTCTCGAGCGCCTTCATTGCGATCCAGTCCAATTCACCTTTGAGCTGCGACGTGGATCGCTTGATTTCACGCAGCTTCTCAATCTCGATCGTTTCGCCTTCGGCAGCCTTCACGGTACTGACTCGCTCGCTCGGGCGCGGCGGTTCGGTTTGACGAATCATGCGGCGGACTTCGTCGAGACCTTTGCTCTTCAGTGAATCGCGATCGATCGGGGTCGTGGCCGTCAGTAATTCGTAAAGCATCACGCCGAGTGAATACACGTCGCTGCGGGTATCGACATCCAGTCCGCTTAGCTCTGCTTGCTCTGGCGACATGTACAGCGGTGTACCGATCATGGCGGTGAACTGTGTGAAGAGTGTCTTATCGGTCAGCTCCTGGTTCATCGCTTTGGCGATACCAAAGTCGATGATTTTGGCCACCGGCTTACCGTCATGCAGCGTCACCAGCACATTGCTTGGTTTCAAGTCTCGATGGATGATCCCTCGCTGATGCGCGTGCTGAACGGCGCGACAGACCTCGACGAAGAGTTCGAGTCGATCGCAAAGCGGGAGTCGTTTTCGCTGACAGAAGTCGGTCAAAGGGATCCCCTTGACCAATTCCATCACGAAATAGGGACGGCCTTTTTCGGTCGTGCCGCCGTCAAAGACTCGCGAAATGTTTGGATGGTCCATCAGCGCCAAGGCCTGACGCTCGGCTTCAAAACGAGCGACCACCTGCCTGCTGTCCATCCCGGGCTTAACAATCTTGACCGCCACGCGTCGCTTGAC
>JARFQX010000292.1 GCA_029287555.1 Rubripirellula sp.
CCACCTGGGCGATTTTCATGTCCCCCACGTTAACGCGCACAGCAGCGCCAAAACGATGCCGGCCTGCGATGTGACAATCGTGGGCCTGAAAACCACCAACAATCATTTGCTGCCGGAGTTGCTACCCACGCCGACGCGTGACGGAGGTGTCGTGTTGGTGCTGCAAAACGGCTTGGATGTCGAAGCCGATGCGGCGGAAGTCGTTGGCTACGATCGCGTGCTCGGCGGATGCTGCTTTCTCTGCAGTAATAAGGTGGGGCCGGGACACATTCGCCATCTCGATTACGGGGCGATTATCTTTGGTGAGTACCGTCGTGGTGGCGACCCCTCCCATCCACCGGGCGAGAGCGAGCGCGCCGCACGGATCGCGAGCGAAATGGTCACCGCCGGCATCGATGCCAAGACCACCGGTGATCTGTTAGCCGCCCGTTGGAGAAAGCTGATGTGGAACATCCCTTTCAACGGTTTGTCGGTGGTGCTCGACGCGTCGACCAAAGAACTGGTCGATGACCCCGATTCGCTGGAATTGGCCCAGGCCGTGATGCGCGAGGTGCACGATGCCGCCAGAGCCCAGGGCGTTGCCGTCACCGAGTCGATGATCAGCAAGACAATCGAAGTGACGCGGCGGATGGTTCCCTATGACGCCAGCATGCGGCTTGATTTTCGCTACCGTCGGCCGATGGAAGTCGAGGCGATCTTCGGCAATCCGCTCCGAGCCGCGAATTCGGCCGGCGCGAACATGCCCTCGGTCGCGACGCTATACCGAGAACTGAAGTTTCTCGACGCGAGAAACCTCTCAATCTAGAGCACGATTAGAAATACCACTGGTCGATGTGTCGCCCCTTCGGGGCTTGGTTGGAATGCCAACCGGGGCCTGATAGCCCGGCAGTATGTGTGCCGGGCCTCCGGCCCTGGCTCGATAGACCAAAGGCAGCAGTTCAACGAAACCGAAATAGCCCGGCGACGCCTCGTGTCGCCCGCTGCATCAGCGACCGGGGACTCGTCTCGATTCGAGCGGCAACCGTCATGCCCGTAATTGCCGTCCGGTCGAGCGATAGTGACGGCCGCGATTGCAACTGGACTCGCACGGCATAACTCGTACTCGCCGGTGCCTCGCCGCGCCCGGCGTCTGGATCGCGGCGATCGGCGTCCTCGTCGCGCGTCCACTGCTTACGAGCGATTTCCTTGACCTCTCCCTGGATGATCGCGTCGGGGTCGGCATTGAGCATCAACTTGACCGAGTCGCCAAGCCGAATGTGCTCGACCTCGCTCTGATCGAGTAACAGCTCCGCTTCCCACTGGTCACCTCCGATGATGCTGACAAGTTCGTCGCCTGAGGTGAAGTAGCAGCCCTGATTTTGCGGATCGGTGGGATAGCCTTCCCACCCCCGCAACTCGCGTTCACGTTGCGCGAGCCTGGGTCGATGGGGGGCCTCGATGATGATCCCGTCCCTCGGGGCGGTGATGGTCAACGCATCGCGACGTCGTTGTCGAACGAGCAATTGTTCGTGCAAGTCCTCCAGCGTCGACTGCTGGGCGGGCAAATCGTTTGCAGCCTCCGGGTCGTTGATCGCCGACCGGCGAATTGCATCGACGACCTGCAACTGAGTTTCGTACCGCCCTTTGGCGGCCAGGTACTGCAGCTCCACTTGATGATTTACCAAGCGGGCAAGCGCCTCCCCTTGCGTGACCTTGTCGCCGGGACGAAGCGCCAGCGTCTCGAGGCTGCCCGGAGTCAAAATGTAAACAGGCGTTTCCTCCGCAGGGACCACGCGACCGGAAGAGGAAACCCGACCGGGCAGCGGCCACATCGTCAAAGCCAACAAGCCGGCGGCCCCGGCAACCGCCATCACCGAGCGGTTCCAGCGAATCTTACGACGTCGGCCTGGATGGCAGAGAAAACGAATCAGGGGACGCAACATCGAGACAATCATCCCGGCGGCAGCAGCCACGCAAAACATCACCCCGATCGACTGCAACCCCATTGGCCGCAGCGCGTGGGCGACAAACCACAAAATCACTAACGTCAATCCCCACCGATAGCAGAACGCCATCAAAGCGTAGAGCAGCATCCACATTTGTGTCGCCGGTGCGTGCTCCTCATGCGGACGTTCATCGATCCCGAAGAGTACGCGATTGACCGTCGACGACAGAAGCCTCCGCGACTGTTCACTAAGATTCGGCATGTCACAGAGATCCGACAAGACGTAGTAGCCGTCGTATCGAAGTAATGGATTGACGTTGAACAGCACCGTGCTGACGCTGCACACCACCATCACGTTCATGGCAACGTAGTGAACGATCCCGGGCGCGGTTGCGAACCAGACCAACGTGGCCGAGGCCGCGATGAAGACCTCCGTCCCCATACCCGCGAGCCCGACCGCGGCTCGCTGCCATCGGCTGGGCAGCATCCACGAGTCGGAGGTGTCGCAGTACAGGGCGGGCGTGAATACAAGCAGCATCGGCCCGATCTGGTGACACTCGCCCCCAAAGTGTTTGCAAACAATCGCATGGCCCAACTCGTGGCACACCTTGGTGATGCCGATCACGGCCGCCAAGATCAAAATCGCGTCGAATTGCAGCCAGCGATCCATCCCCGGCATCTCGGCCCGAAAACGATCCCACTGCACAACCAGCAGACCACTCGCAGCCAGGCAAAGCAAAACCGAGAAGAAGAGTCCTGCGGGGGATAACAGCGGGCGTGCCAGTGGGTAGAGACGTCGAAGTATCGGCTCGGGATCGACGCCGGGAAAGCGAACAAATAGGATTCCGCTCAACTGCTGGAGCCACCGTCGTTGCCGTTCCTGTTGATTGCGCTCGTGAAGGCGATCGCCTTGCATTGCCGACTTCGACACGGTCAAGCCACACTGATGCAATCGCATCAGCAACTGGTTCATTTCCGAAGTGCTGACTCGCTGGGGAGCGAACTCGCGTTCATAACGCTCCCGAAGCTGATCAAGTGAGATTCGTCCATCAAGCTGCTGCAGAACGAAATACTCATCGGAGCGAAGCCGATGGTACTTCATCGCGACCGGGTCCTTGACCACCACGGCCGATCGGTGCCTGTGTCGCGTCTCGACAGCGCGGAGGTCCAATCGGCGTTGAACCGTGACGGGGGCTTCGGTAAGTGATCGTGGCGCCTGCATCGATGGTGAATTCGAGTGAGTTCAACTGGCGAGCGTTCGCTGTGGTCACTCGACAGCGAAGAAGACTACTGAAAATGGAACAGGATGTGTCGGTGAACAAAATCGAAGACGTCGGAAAACCAGCTACGAATCAGGGGCCGTTGGCCGCAGTGAATCTTGGCGGTGACGTCGGCACCGACCCTCAGGGAGGACATGTCGAGTTGGTCACCCAACTGATCGAGCGTCTCGCCGTGAACGTTCGCATGCAGGTCGACCACGCGCGTTCCCGTCTGGTCGACCCGAGCAGCCAGCGAGAGACGGTCCAGTTCGGCCGCAAAGGTGTGCTCGGGCATCGTTGCGACGGCAAAGGTGATCGGCAACGAGCCATCCCCCTTGGCTGCTTCGATAATGGGACCCGCATTTCGCTCGGGGATCGTCAGTCGAAGCTGCCATGGTCCCTCGGGATTGGCAACCGTGCAGAGCAGATTTCCGCGACTGACCGGACGACCAACCAATCGACGTTCCATTTGCCAAGCGACGACATTGCCATCGATGGGACTGGTCACGGACAATTCCGCCAACTGCAAGCGAAGAATCTTTTGTTGCTCACGAAGATTCGCGAGCTCCGATTGCAGCTGCCTTTCTTCCAGCACAAGGTGGCTCGAACGGTTTGTCTGCTCGTTCTCGCTTAGTCGCAGCGATTGGATCGACGCCAGTCGGCCGACCGTGGTTTGAATCTGTCCGGCGAGCGATTCGACCTGGTTTTCCAGTTCGGGGTTTTCCAGTTGAATCAGCAATTCGCCTTCCTTTACCGACTGGCCGTCTCGAACGTGCAGCTGGGCGACCGATGCATCGATCGCGGCGAACAAATCGCGCTGCCCGGCCGGCTCGGCCGCTCCATGAGCGACCACGTAGTGATCGACTGACCACCAGCAACTGGCCACGAGCAAGGCTGCAACCAGACCGAGGACGGTGATGAACATCGGCAACCGATTCGAGTGCAACAACCGTCCAAGTGTCTTCCAAAGCGTGAGACCAAAGATGGAGCTGTGCTCGATCGCGTTGCCGAGCGCGATGCCCGCTTCGCCTGCCAGAGCCTCGATGTTGGCCGGCGTCACCGCATCACCGTCAACCGACTCGGCTGGACTCACGCCGGAGAAGCTCTCCAGAACCAAGATGCCAAGCGGTCTGTCTTGACTCGGTGTCTGTCTTCCCGAGTCCTCGTTCGCACTCGCAGCACGAGCCGCCCAAAGCGGAATCAGGACGGCCGAGGCGACGTCCGACTCGTCGAGGTAGTGATCGAGTGGTCCTTGAACCTGGGGCGGCAGGGGGTCTTGGCTTGGAACTTCCAAAGTTCGATCAAGTACGGCTGCCGCCCGTGCAAGCACCTCGATGGCACGTACGTGATTGCTCCGGCGATCAACCACGGCGACTCCGCTGACCGACTTGACGCGATATCGTGCTTTTCGGCCAACCAGGAGAGTCACCCGATCACAATCAAGCAGACGTCGCGACTCGTTCGTGATCCGATAGCAGGTCTCGGCCAGGTCAAGGCTCGAATGAAAGCTGCTGAGGGAACGAAGTCCTTGGTTAAGTTGTATGGTCCGATCCCCGGCGTCCGCATTGTCTGCCGATGAGTTGGCGACATTGCTTGTGGCGGGCAGGTTCGCAACCAGCTCACGCGTGGTCTCAGCGTAGAGGCGCAGCTGCCGGAGGTCTTCGACTTGCTTGACTGCACTGGGACAGTGGTGCTGATCGTGAATGATCAGGGCAGCGACTGGCGCCGGCGAAGATGCCAATTCAACCCGCAAGGCGCGTGGACGCTGCATCGACGAAGAAGTTGGCATCAGCGGCAGATCGCAACTGATTGGCGCTGGCGTTGCGTTGGCCAGCAGCGCGTCGACGACTTCACCGTCGAGTTGATGCAGCAGATCATCACTTGCACTTCGAATAATCGGCCCTCCCCACGGAGGGGATTGGAGAAGCACGATAGCCGCTCCGAAGGTCGTGTGCAGGTCCGCGGCGATCTTGGTGAACAATTCTTGCGGATCGTCGATTCCCTCGGCCAGTTCGAGTACGTGCTCTCGCAGCCCGAACCGAGGTTCGGCGTAGCGGCGACGTGTCGACGCGTGATTGGCCGGATCGATGAAGGATGTGCTCATGGAGAATCAATGACGCAGTGGAACGAAGGAAGCGTCCACGTTAATCCGATCTCCGGGCTTGGGCGAAAATAGGTCAAAAAACTGACAAAGCAAGCTGGCCACGAGCGATTTCTTCGCAAGGTGCAACGATCCTAACGATCAAGCCAATGATGCGGAGAAAGTGGCGAGTTGAGCGGGGGAAAGAGGCGAGGGGGAGGGGGAAAGAGACGAGAGGCGAGAGGCGAGGGACGAGAAGAGATCAAAGAAGTCGAGAGATCCGGGACCGCAAGAGGTAGAACCGCCCCACCCAAGATCGGACGTGCGTCACCCGTCTCGCCTCTCGCCCCTCGCTTCTCGCCCCTCGCTTCTCCCTTCTCTCAAGGCGGATCGTAGCCGCCGGGGTGCCAGGGGTGACAACGGAGGATCCGTCGCAACGCCCGCCATGATCCTCGCAGGGGACCATCCTTGCGAATCACCTCGATCGCGTACTGGCTGCACGTCGGCGTGAAGCGACAAGAGGGACCGATCAGGGGACTGATGCCTACCTGGTAGAACCTGATCACTTGAATCATCAACGCGCCGAGAATGCGTCGAATCATGGCGTTCGCGATGCCTAGAGAGAGTGCTCGATCGCTTGGTCCAAATCAGCCTGCAAGTCCTCAAAGGACTCCAGGCCAACCGACAAACGAATCAACCCGTCGCTGATTCCGAACTTCTCGCGGTCCGCAGCGTCGTAACTGGCGTGCGACATCGTCGCGGGCTGCTCGATCAACGATTCGACCGCACCAAGACTAACGGCAAGGTGAAACAACTGGGTCGACTCACAGACCCGCGCCGTTTGCTCGATCGATCCGTCGAGTTCAAAGGTGACCATGGCTCCGAAACCACCTTCAAACAAACGACCTGCAAGCTCATGTTGGGGATGCGTCGGCAGCCCCGGGTAAAAGACCTGCTTGACGCGCGAATGTTGCTGTAGCCACACCGCAAGATGGCTGGCCGTTTCAGACTGTGCCCGGACGCGCACATCAAGGGTCTTCAGGCCGCGCGCGACAAGGAAGCTGCTGACCGGATCGAGCACCGCACCGGTCGCATTCTGGATAAAGTACAACTCGTCATAGAGCTGAGGATCCGAAACCGCCAGCGTGCCTCCGAGGCAGTCACTGTGTCCGCCGAGGTACTTGGTCGCTGAATGCATCACGATGTCGACGCCGTGCTCGAGCGGGCGTAGCAGTGCGGGGGTACCAAAGGTGTTATCCACGCCAAGCAGCGCGTCCTTGGCGTGCGTGATTCTCGCCAACTCATGCAGATCAGGGATCGTCAACCTGGGATTCCCGATCGTTTCCGCCCAGACCAATCGTGTGTGGTTGCCAATTGCCGCATCGACCGCCGACGAATCGGTCATGTCCACCAGGGTGACGCTGATCCCCGATCGGTTGCAGATTTTGTGAAGCAATCGGTAGGCACCGCCGTACAAATCGCAGCCGGCAACGCCATGGTCGCCGCTGCGCAGGATCATCGTGACACCATGAATCGCGGCCATCCCCGACGAGAAGGCGAGTGCGTTACATCCACCCTCAAGCGAGGCGAGCGTGCGTTCGAGATTCCCGCGGGTCGGATTTCCGCTCCGCGAACAGTCGAAGGTCCCCCACTTGCCCGCACCCGGCTGCTGAAAGGTGCTCGCCATGTGAATCGGAGGCACCACCGCCCCGGTTTGCGGATCCACCTCATTGCCGACGTGAATCGCGCGAGTGCGGAAAGAACGTTTCACCGCCCTGTGTTCCTGTTCGCGGTCTGCTGGGATCCTGGCATCGTCGGCCGATCCGCTCTGCCGGCTGCCGCCGCCGCTCATGCCTCGAGCGCTTGAGCCAAGTCGGCAATCAAGTCTTCGGGATTCTCAATGCCACACGACATGCGAATCATATTGTCGTAGATTCCGAAAGACTCACGGTCTTCGGGTGAACAGTGGTAATAGCTCATCACCAACGGTTGCTCGATCAATGATTCCACCCCACCGAGACTTGGCGCGATGCGAGGAATCTTCGCCGCATCGACGACCCGTGATGTCTCCCGCCAATCCGCGTCCTTGATGGTAAAGGTGATTAAACCGCCGAATCCTCGCATCTGCGAAGCGGCGATTTGATGACTTGGATGAGACTTCAAACCGGGATAGTAAACCCGTTCAACGCGGGGATGAGATTCCAGAAACTCAGCGATTCGTTGACCATTCTCATTGTGGCGCTGCATTCTCAGCTCGAACGTTTTCAATCCGCGTTCGAGAAGATACATGTTCAGCGACGAATTGACGCTGCCAAGAATCCCGCGCAAAGACCGAATCGGCGCCAACGCTTCTTTGGTCCCGCAAATCACGCCGGCAAGCAGGTCGTTGTGCCCACCCAAATACTTCGTGGCCGAATGGAGCACAAAGTCGACGCCATATTGGATCGGTTGCAAGTTGTACGGGGTCGCCAGCGTGGCATCGATCAACGTTTCGACTTCGTACGCCTTTCCGAGGGAAACGAATCGCTCCAGGTCGACGGACGTCAAGTGCGGGTTGGTCGGTGACTCGCTCACTAACATTTTCGTCTTGGGAGTGATCGCCGCTTCCATTGCGTCGAAGTCGCCGGTTGGCACCTGGTGGGTCACGACACCAAAGCGGGAGAGGTGCTTCGCACAAAACTCACGGCTGCGGTGATAACACTGGTCAAAGAAGACAATCTCGTCTCCCTGATTCAGGCGACTCATCAACAGACCAACGATCGCGGCCATCCCGGAGCTGTAGACGACCGCCTCCTCGGCCCCTTCCAAGGCGGCAAGTTTGGCCTCAACACTCCGCTCGTTCGGCGTCCCGTAGCGGCCGTACTCCTCGCGTTCCTCCAAACCGTCCACGAACCGCAGCAAGGCGTCGGTCGATTCGAACGTGAAGGTCGAAGCGGTGAAGATCGGGGCCGCGATTGCACCCTCGGGCTTCTGTCGTCGCTCACCCGCATGCACGGCTTTGGTAGACAGGCCCGCGGAAGCCAACAATGACTCGGAAAGGCATCCCGCCACTGCGGAAAGCGGCGACCCCGGGGAAGGAGCTGAATCCTGGTTCGAACTGTCGGGGGACGA
>JARFQX010000343.1 GCA_029287555.1 Rubripirellula sp.
GCGTTACGCTTGGCCGGAGACCGCCCGACCTTCGTGGTCGGGGGAGCGGAAATCTACCGTCAACTCCTACCCGCATGCACCGATTTGCTGCTGACCCGTGTCTTTTCGACCGTTTCCGGTGATACAAAACTGGAGATTGACCTTTCGCAGTTCGAGATCATCGAACAGACTTCTTTTCCGGCCTCCGAGAGAGATGACGTCGCCACCGAGTTTTTTCGGATGGCCCGGAAGAATTCTTCGAAAAAATGCTGACGCGTCCCCATTGAGCAAAAAGGGGGCCGATGGGTATATTTCGGGATTCTTGGTCGGAGCGATGGCAAATTCTTGTCGTTTGATCTGCGACTGTGTTCCTCCCTGCGTCATGGAACCCTCACCGGAGTTTGGTTATGCCCCGTTTGATGGGCGTCGATATCCCCAACGATAAACAGATTCAGTACTCCCTGACCTACCTCTACGGAGTCGGCCTGAATGTGGCCAGAGAGGTTTGTGAAAAGCTGGGAATCGATCCGACACGACCCGCCAATGACATCCACGATGATGAAATTGGGCGGATCGCTGCCTTGTTGGAGCGCGACTACACGGTGGAAGGTCCGCTGCGGCGTAACGTTGCGCAAAACATCGGTCGCCTCCGCGAAATCAAGTGTTACCGGGGTATGCGGCATCGGGCCAGCCTCCCCGTCCGTGGCCAACGAACCAAGACCAATGCGCGGACCCGAAAAGGACCAAGAAAGACGGTTGCCGGAAAGAAGGGCGTCAAGGACCTTCGCTAACGACCGGCCGTTTTCGAGCGAACCCATCCCAATTCGTACAATGAGACCTTTGCCGTGGCAAAGACGAACAAGAAGAAAAGAATTCGCCGCAACGTGACCAGTGGCATTGCCCACATTCACGCCACCTTCAACAACACCACCGTGACGATCACCGATCCGAAGGGCGATACGTTGTGCTGGGCGAGTGCGGGCACCAGTGGTTTCAAGGGAAGCCGAAAGAGCACGCCGTTTGCCGGTCAATGTGCGGCGCAGCAAGCGGCCGAGAAGGCGACCAAGTTTGGCATGCGTGACGTCGAAGTTCGCGTCAAGGGTCCCGGTTCCGGTCGCGAAAGCGCCATCACGTCCCTTCAATCAGCTGGACTGAACGTGAAACTGATCGAAGACGTCACTCCCATTCCGCATAACGGCTGCCGCCCGCGGAAGAAACGCCGCGTCTAACTCGGCACCAATCATTCAAGACCGTTTCGCCGCAATCCGATCTCCAGGCGGTCCGGCGAGTCGGCAAGTGGGTCCGAAGCCCAGGTCGGCCCGAAGCCCGTGGTTTCCGTTTCGTCGACGCGAACCGCTAAACCACTCAATACCCACCACCTCACCAAACTCTGAATCCCGGAATCGAGGTAATCACACCATGCATATTCGTTGGCGTGGCATGGAACTGCCTAACGCGTTGGAAGTCGACCGCGAGACTCTGACCGAAACGTACGGCAAGTTTTCCGCTGAACCCTTTGAGCGTGGCTTCGGCTCCAGTGTCGGTAACAGCCTCCGCCGAGTGCTGCTGAGCAGTCTGATCGGCAGCGCGGTCACTCAGATCAAGATTCGCGGCGCCCAGCACGAATTCACGACGATTCCCGGTGTCTTGGAAGATGTCACCGAGATCGTTTTGAACGTTAAGAGTCTTGTCGTGCGAAACCACAGCGAGGCCACTCGCGTCATCACCGTGGAAAGCGATAAGGCGGGCGTGATCACCGGTGCCGATGTGCATGCCGACTCGGACGTTGAAGTGATCAACCAGGATCACGTCATCGCCACGTTGACCGACGACGTCCCGTTCATGATGGAAATGGTCGTTGAGAATGGTCGCGGCTACGTTCCGAGCACCGAACACAGCAGCGTCGACCACGAGATCGGAATCATCCCGATCGACGCGGTCTTCAGCCCGATTACCCGCGTTCGCTATGAAGTTGAAGAGACGCGGGTCGGCCAGAAGACCAACTACGACAAGCTGATTCTTGAGATCTGGACGGACGGTTCGGTCAATCCAGAACTCGCTTTGGTGGAATCCGCCAAGATCCTTCGCAAACACCTCAACCCGTTTGTGCAGTACCGCGAGTTGGGGCCGAGCATTTTCTCGGCCGCCCGAGGCGGTGCGGGCTCTCCCGAAGCCCAACTCGAGGCCAAACTCAACATGACCTTGGGTGACCTGCGTCTGTCGGTTCGAGCCAATAACTGCTTGGAAAGCGAAAACATCAAGACAGTACGAGACTTGGTTCAACGAACCGAGGACCAACTGCTTGAGGTGCGCAACTTTGGCGACACCACATTGAACGAAGTTCGCGAGAAACTCTCGCAGTACGGCTTACACCTCGGCATGCGTGTTCCCAACCAACCGCTGTTCTAGCGTGCCCTCAGCGGCTGCCAATCCACATTTCACCTGACCAGACTTTGACGGACTTGATGCCATGCGTCACCGACGACGAGGCCGAACGCTCGGACGAAGCCCGAGCCATCGAAAAGCGATGCTGAAAAATCTCGCCAGCGCTCTGTTCTTGACGGAACGAGACGCGACTTACGACGAGAATGCGCCCAAGGTTTCCGGCCGTATTACCACCACGCTGCACAAGGCCAAAGAGGTGCGTCCCTTGGTCGAGAAGTGCATCACGATCGCCAAGAAATCGTTGCCGGCCGCGGAAGAGGCTCGCCAGTACGAGTCGTCGGCCGAGCGTGGCAGCGATGCCTGGAAAACGTGGCGGCAGAGCGATGATTGGCAGAAATGGGCGAATGCTCGCGCTCCGGTCGTCGCGGCTCGCCGACGCGTCATCCAGTTGATCGGTGACAAAGAGGCGGCTCAGGTCTTGTTCGACACGATTGCCGAGCGGTACGTTGATCGTCCGGGCGGCTACACGAGGATCCTTCGATTGGCGACGCCACGTCTCGGGGACGCCGGGGAACGCGCGATCCTGGAACTGGTCGGCAAGAATGATCGTGTCCGGCGAAAGGCCGAGCGACCGGCCTTCGAGGACGAGCAACCTGCCGAGCCGGAGGCAGCCGCTGCGGCAACCGACACCGAGGCGGGATCAGCGACGGAAGAGTAGGCGACCCCGCTTGGCGACTAAATCGTCGTTCGAGCGAGACAATCGAGCGAAGTAGCTCATCCTCGCATTCCCTGCGCCCGCCGCCACACGCGCCG
>JARFQX010000373.1 GCA_029287555.1 Rubripirellula sp.
TCACGCGTCGCGGCTCACTGAAACCAACAAGCCGTTACGCGTCGGGTGACGAGAGAAACGCAACTTCAATAGTTGGAGAACCGGTCAACAACTGCGGAGGTGAAGTGTGGCGTCGAAGAGTTTCACACTTCAAACTTCACCCGTGACCTTTTTTTCTTCTCTGATCGACGCGTATCGTCACCGCGTGCAAGTTCAGGCGGAGCAAACCGCGGTCGCGGTTGATTCTGGCGACGGTCCGCAACGAGAAGTCAGCTGGCGCGAACTCGGCGCAATGGTCGATTTTGCCTGCGGTCGGTTTTCGAAACGGCTCCAGGCAGATCCGTCGTGCCCGCCCCACCTGGGACATGCCAGCGACAACTCGCTTGCCGACGTCGTGATCGCCCTGGCCTCGATGTCGCTCGGCACGATCGAGTTTCCCTTTGATCATCGTCTTGATCCCGAAGAAATCCGCCGACGATGGAATCCAATCGGTGGTTTGTGGATCGACTCGTCGCTGCGAGACGAACTCGCCGACGTCAAGTCAACGCCGATTGATTGCCTGCGCAAAAGCGAACCGGCAAAGCTCGATCTTGATGCCCCGTCGCTGGTGCTGTGGACCAGCGGGACGACCGGGTCGCCTCGCGGGGTCACGCTGTCGTCAAGGAATCTCGCTGGCAATGCCGCTGCCAAGCTCAAGGCCGTGCCACAATCGATCAGCGATCGTCGCTTGTGCGTGCTCCCGCTCGCGCACGCCTACGCCCGCACGTGCGACTTCGGTACCTGGCTGCTCAGTGGATGCATACTCGGGCTGACAATGGGATATGCCGGAATGAAACGCTCGGCTGCCCAGTTGCGTCCAACGATGATCAACGTCGTCCCGTCGATTGCCTACCGGATACTCGACGACGAGACCTTGGACGGACTCGACGAGCTTCGTCTGCTCGGCTGCGGCGGCGCGGCGATCTCCGAAGCGGCATTCGAGCGTTGGCGAAAGCGCGGCGTCACGGTCATTCAGGGCTACGGTCTGACTGAGACCTCGCCGGTGATCTGCAGTGCCACCCCCGAGAATGCAGCGGCCGGTTGTGTCGGCGATTTTGTGGAGGGATGGGAATCAAAGATCGTCCATCAACAGCTCTTCGTGCGCGGACCACACGTCATGCTCGGTTATTGGAACGAGCCATCCGCGACGGCCGACCGCATCGACAACGACGGCTGGATCGCGACCGGCGACCAGGTGGAGATCGACACCCGAAACGGACAACTGCGCATCCTCGGCCGCCTCGACGATGTGATCGTACTCGATTCGGCTCGCAAGATTCATCCAGCGGCGGTCGAGCGACGAGTCGAACAGCTCCGCTCAGTCAAACACGCGATGCTCATCAAGCGGCAGCAACTGGAAATCTGGTTGGACCACGATTCGGACTGTAACTTCGAACAGCTCCACGAGGAGGTTTCTGATCTGCTTGAGTCGCTACCGGACGGGGGACGCATTTCGATCCACTGCTTCCAGCCTCCACTCGATCTTGCCCGCGGCGAGTTGACGGCCAAGGGCACGATTCGTCGCAAGCAGATTATCGAGAACCGCTTTTCGGATCAGGCTGGATCGTAGGCGTCGCTTCCCATTCCACGACTGCGGGGGATGAATCGGCACATCATGATTCCCAGCGCGTACAAGAAGACCAGTGGAACCGCCATCGCGAACATACTGGTGACATCGGCCGGTGTCAGAATCATCGAGATGACGAAGATTACCAAGACGGCAATCCTCCAGCTCGAGACGTAGTCTTGGGTTTCAAACAAGCCGATTCGCTGCAAGAAGAACATCACCAACGGCAACTGGAAAGCGATCCCGAATCCGAGCGGCAGCAGTAACACGAAATTGACGTAGTAGCTCAACCGCGGCTCCACGGCGACGTCCATGCTGCCGTTGAACGCCAGCAAGAACTTGATCACGTAATTCAACACCAGGAAGAATGCCAAAATGACACCCGAGGTAAACAGGACGACGCTGAAGGGCAGGTAGATGTACACGTAACGGCGTTCGTGGGCGTGCAAGCCGGCCGCGACAAACGTCCACAGGTGATAGAAGATCATCGGAGACGCGATCACCGCGCCCACGATCAACCCGGCCTTGATCCAAATCATGAAGGGCTCTTCCATCTTGAGCGAACTGAGTCCGGTCTTGTTTTGTCGCAATTGCACCTTTGGCTTAAGTGCTGTCGGGTCCGGCAGCGATTCCAGCAGCTTCGCCATCTCGACCGGCTTGACCGTCGCGGTGGGAGCGTCGACGAACTCTTGCTTGAGGACCTCCTGCTTGAGGACCTCCTGCGCGGATGTCGACTCGTCTTCACCGCCAGTTCCCGCTTCCGCTTTGGCTTTGACCTCCGCGGGAACGATCGCATCCATCGTCAGCGTCTGATACTGGTCGGGAATGTCGTAGACGATCTCCCAAACGAGCGAATTCGCCGCCAGGAAATCATGCAGCGGTTGATTGGCCTCGTCGTCCGGATCGTATCCGAGTTGGTACAGATCGCGATCCGCGTTGAATTCCTTGATCGCCTTCTGGAGCGGTGTCTGCACGAAAACGATGACGCGGTCAGCGAAGAAGAGCCCAATCACCAAACCAGCCGCAAGCCACAAGATGGCCCGGACCAGAGATTGACGGAGTTCTTCGAGGTGGTCCCCGAAGGTCATCGTCGAATTGTCGAAAAGGTCGTCTTTGGGACGGGCCAAGCGGTCCACGTGGGAAACCTCAAGTGGTAGGAACG